>NZ_DAONKG010000012.1:0-21114 GCF_035406105.1 Methanospirillum sp. | reverse complement strand
AAATGCGCTTTTACGGATTCGGTGTGGAGAGCGAAAACGGCAGCAGATTGCTCTTCGATGGGTTTCATCTGCTGTACTGCATCAAGATATGGCTGAGCATCGGCAACCTCAAAATTCTGCCCTCTCTTTTTTCGGACGGTTTCTACATCCGCCCGCTGTGCTGCCATAGCCTCAGCAATCATTTTTGCATACAATTTTGTCATTTTCATTCACCTCACATTCTTCTGACATCCTTATGGGCACACCATTTCGGGTCAGATATTTGTGAGTCAACTTCAAATGAATTAAAAGTATTCATAAGCCATGCCTGAACTGAAAAAACTATAAATTGATGTCCGATTCTTCACATCTCAAGGATTATATCTTTTTAAGATAACATGTGCCCCTAATCTGTGTATTGCCCTACTACGGCGATTTTCCGATTACAACTCTCCGTCTTTATCACAGTGCTCTTTTTTATTGTAGAGCTGACAGCCGGCTTTCTTTCTGGTTCCCTTGCACTCATAAACGGTGCAGGGCATATGTTGAGTGTTCTCCTTTCCTTGCTTCTCTCTCGTGACAATGATTCTTGCAACGAGCATTGCAACTCCAAAGAGGACATACGGGCTGCACCGGACAGAGATATTGCCTGCATGTATCAATGGCATACTCCTGGTCATAGTCGGTCTGATTATTCTCCGGGAAGCATACCCGTGTCTCCTCTCTCCTGCCCCCATTCAAAGCGGAAATAATTATCAGGACCGCCATTGGAACTATCAGGGAGACGATCTCTGTTCTCTTTCAGTTCGCTCCCCGGTCGGTTCGTTTTGACGAAGTAATTGCAGAGATCAGGTTTTTTCCAGGCGTGGAGGATGTAATCATATGCATCTTTGGAGCCTCTGTTCTACCATCCATATGCTTGATACCGATGTATATTCCTGTGTCCGGGATGTGGATCAGATAGAACCAATGAAACAGGAAATCAAGGAACACCTCAGGAAGTATCAGATCCTCTCCTCTACGCTTGAGTTTGAATGCAAAGAATGTGTTAATTGTTCGTTAATTGAACCTGTTCATAATCATCCCGTCTGGTATGTCTGCCGGTTTTCGTGGTAAACCAAAATAATAAATAAATCGAACACGCATTTCAATAATTGTTGAATCTTCAATCGATTCTGTTCATCTCAGTCAGAAGTCTGAAGAAGGAATATTCACGAAATAATATGGTAAAGATATGATTTCCATAAGAAAAAACCAAAACGGAATTGTATTGGTCCTAGTCGCAACTATTTGCGCTTCCCTCATGCTAATGGCCGGAGTAAGTGCCGCAGAATTTGATAACTCATCTGCGAATTCCCCCGAAAAGTCAGCAATACATTTCTTTTACAGTCCTTTGTGTTCCTCCTGTCACAAGGTTATGCCATATATTGAACAATATGAAAAAGCACATCCGGACGTTCGTATCCAATATCACAATATCGCCGATAACCAAGATGACATTCTCTTGTTTGAGACATTCAGAAAGATGCATCCGGAAGAGGTATTGTTTGTACCGGTGATTTTTATTGGAGATCATGCACTTATCGGTGAGGATGCTATTTTTTCAAATTTTGAACAGAAGGTGGGTGAAATTCAGACTCATGGCCCCCCCAAGGTTATCGATGATCGCTCTGCTCCTGTAGAACCCATAACGATTAATCCTGTGATTCTTGTTTTGGCAGCATTAGGAGAAGGATTAAATCCATGTGGTCTTCTGGTCCTCGCCCTTCTGCTGGTCTCACTTATGGCGTCAGATTCCCGGAAGACCATTCTCCTGGTAGGTTCGGCATACATTCTGGCTTTTTTCCTGGTCAGGGTCTTATCCGGATTTGCGATCTTTTCAGTCATCCAGATTCCGGGTGTTGCTCGGATATTCCTAATCGCTGCAGGAATCATTGCAATTATCGCCGGACTGTTCCAGATAAAAGATGGTCTTTTAAAAAATCCACACGCACTCTTTTCAATACCCCAGTCAAAGAAAAGTTCTATCTCTAAATATCTTAAGATCGCAAGTATTCCTGCAGGATTTATCGTTGGTGCGCTGACAGGTCTGTATGGAATGGCCTGCACGGTGGGGATATACATTTCAATACTTGGGATGATATATCAGGATTTCCAGTCCGGTCTATTGTATCTTCTTGCATATAACTTTGTAGTTATACTCCCCCTCATTGCTATTCTTCTCCTGGTGATCTTTGGTCTTTCTCCGGAGAAACTGAATTCATGGAGAGATGAGCGAAAGAGTCTGCTTAGAATTATTATCGGGGTTATCATGCTAATAATGGGAATCATTATTCTGGTTCCGATTTTTACTTAATTTTTTATGAGAACTGTATATTTTAAAAAAGCCTTTCAATCCATATCTAAAACCACAATACTATTCAAGAGAAGGATCGGAATTTTTGGGAGGAGTGATATTTTTATCATACGGATAAAATTATAGAAAGCCAATCATCATTGAAGATGATGTCTGCCCAAACCGGGTAAGTTGGTCTGTGTTTTCTAAATAGTCAACATTCACGTGTCTGAAGATGATTTTCCCTTCATCCATTTCCGTTCTGAATGACCTATTCATTGCTTCTTCCACCAGTTCCATAAGCACCCGGCAGGAGTAACAATGACGGGTTTCGTGAAAATGATACACTTCCAGTGATTTTGGGGGTGGAGTTCTATATGATGTGCATTTTTTTGAAGAGAGATTTTTCTAAAGTAAAAATCTGTTTACATCCGCATCCGCCGGAGAGAATACCAATGAAAGGAATACTGCCAAAAGTAATAGGGGTATCAGAATCCCTGCTCTCGGCTTTTTCTGGATTAAGATGCAATAAGGAGAGTAAATCACCGGAGATAGGATTTACCGGATTTTTTCCCGAATAACAGATGTCAGAAGTTCAATCTCATCAAAACGTGGATCTTCCATACCATTCTTTACAATCCCACATTCGGTGGCGATAATATGAATATCCGGTTCATATCCATGTTCCCTGAGTTTTTTCCTCCCGCAACAGTCATTACACCCGTCAACAACCAGTATGTGGTCAGCATGAATGAGGGCATCTTTCATCTTGTTTGCTTCCGCCCTGGCAGGAAGACACACTTCAATCTGACCCGGGCATCGCTGGATAAGTATCTCACCAACTTTTGCTGTAAGTTTACCGGTGTTTGAGATCCCTGAACAGGTGATTACCGTAATTTCCGAATCATATGACATTATACAAAGAAGAGATTTTTAAACGCAATTTCCGCCGCAACCACACCCTCCGGAAGAGTTTTTCTTTTCAGTGTCTGATTCTTTGTTTTTTCCTTCCCCTTTCCAGGCGGCAGAGACAATACACTCAACCTGTTCCTTTGTAAAAGTTCGGTCTGCCGAATTTTTCGTAACCCCAAGCTCAGTCACAACCAGGTGCTGATGAACCGGAACTCCAGCCTGCTCAACAATTTTTCGTGCACATTTCATCCCGCATCCATCTATGGCGACAACTTCTTGAACTTCGCGGCCACGCTCAGCAAGAGACTCTGATCCGGATGCAAGAAGGGCAGTACAAACAAAACTGCCATATCCCTCGTCAGATAATTGAATTGCTGCCTGGTTTGAAATCTGCCCGGTATTCGCTTGTCCTGAGCATGGAAAAATCAATCGGATCTTTTCACTTTGTCCACAGCTGCATGGTGCCTGCTCTGTCATTATGCACTCTCCTTGATGATTTCAATGATCTCATTGACTGTTGGAACCCGACCGGCAATAACTTCTTCTCCGTCAAGGAACAGGGACGGAGTCATCATTACTCCTCTGCTCACGATATCCTCCAGGGCCTCAATTTTTATTACCTCAGCCTGAATTCCGGATTTTTTTACGGCTTCAGTTACATTGTCATACATTCGTTTGCATTTCGTGCATCCAGTACCTAAAATTTCAAGTTTCATATTTCACCTTATTTTGAAATACTTTTGTTGTTTAAGTATATCATCTTTTGTTTAGAGAGAGGCACATCCCGTCCATGCATATTCCTCTTTCAAACATCTGCTCTGCAACTTTCTTATCCGAGACAAATCAGAATCCGATTAGACCTTTTCCGGTCCGGAGTGGTTCAGGGAGAGGTTTGAATCCAAATGCCCGGGCAGCTCCTGGACACGTGATATTTTCCCTGGCAATACTTATCTCTCCATGTCGTGCCCGCATCAGTCCCTGGCAAAAACGCATCGGAATTTTTTTGCTCATCATCCGCTGATGAGCTTGCTGGATTTTGAACAAATTTTACTCCGATGGGTGATCCCTTCAATCCAAGGATTGTTCGTAAAGACATTGCCTGATTTCGGATTTTTTCAGGGTTTGTTGCATGTTGCATAATATTACAATAATTGTTGAGAGGCATTCGTGCATATCTCATAGGGGTATTCCGGTTCATTCGATGAATGGGAGTCAGGCTGTGAGATACTGCAGGTTTCAGGTATTCTTTTTCAGGATTTGTTATACTCCGCTACAATTGCTTTCGCATACATCTCCTCAGCACCTTTGGAGATGTAATTGTACACTTTCACCTTCTTAAGCAGAATCTCTTTTATCTGCTGCTCAGAAGTGAGATTCATCTCCTTTACCTCGGAGATTATCTCATCCAGCATGGTAATACCAGTTGGGATCCCATTTACCGGGATCATTTTTATCCGCCGGAGTGCATCCGCCGGACAACAGGGTTTGTCTCCAGTCATTTTGATCAGAGCCCGCTGTTTCCGAATACATATCCGGCAATTGTGGAGAAGATTACAACAAGTACCACATATACTCCGGTCTTTTTTGGACCCATGACCCGCGTGAGTACCAAGATACTTGGCAGACTTATCGAAGGGCCGGTCAGCAGGAGCGAGAGAGCAGGTCCTTTTGCCATATTTCCGGAAAGGTATCCAAGGGTCGTTCCGATAACTGGTACTTCAAGGAGGGTTGGCATATAGAGAATTGCTCCGATTATTGCCGCGATAAAGTTTGCAAGGAGAGAATTGTCTCCGATATATGGTTTGAAGGTCTCCGGAGGGATAAAGAACGAGAGAACTCCCAGGGCAAAAGTTCCTATCACCAGAATTGGGAATATTTTCTTTGTCAGATCCCAGATCTCATATCCCCATTCGGTAACTTCGTCACGACTAAAATAGTAAATGAGTAGGAACGCAACCGCCATTGAGAGGAAGTAGACGATCAGGAGCCTGATAAAGATGTCAAGTTTTGATGTTGCAATTAGCAGAATACCAATCAGAAAGATGAAGAATGCCAGTACAACCCATTTTGGCCGTTCCTCTTCTCCGGAAGGAATCCGTGGATTCTTTTTTGCTTGTGCCCGGACATTGTCATCATGCTCTTTAAAAATGAGTGCCATGAGAAGACCGATAACTATTGACAGAAGAATTGCCGAGGTAGCGCGGGCAATTCCAATGTCAAGTCCGAGGACTTTTGCAGAGTAGACGATTGCAAGAATGTTTATCGCCGGCCCTGCATAGAGGAACGTGATAGCCGGACCAATGCCACTTCCTTTTTTAAGAATTCCGGCAAACATTGGTAAAATTGTACAACTGCAGACTGCGAGGACAGTGCCTGATACAGAAGCAATTCCATAACTTACTGATTTTCTGGCATCCGGGCTGAAATATTTTAAAATCGCATCCTTTTTAACAAATGCTGCTATTCCTCCGGCGATAAAAAAAGCAGGAATAAGACAGGTAATAACATGTTCAGAGAGGTATGCAACGAGGGTTGACCATCCTAGCAGGATTGCTCCGGTAAGAATATCTATCATTGATATCACTTGTTTTCCATAATTTTTGGTCCATTCTGTTCTATTTGAAGACTACGGCAGCACGGGCAGCACCCTCCCTGCATGATCATTCTTCGCATGACAAGCATCATCAGGAGCATCATGATTGCACAGATAATCAGTATCCCGATAATGAAATAAACGGGAAATCCAAAGAATGGCATCATAAATGGCATGATTTTTCACATCACATGTTTTCTGACAGTTCATCAGAATATTTCAACATTTATTGAATTAGCATTCGAAACTATATAAGAGTGTCTCTCTCACAAATTACGGTTGTTCCGTGTAAAAGAAATGCAAGGATTTTTATTCACTAAAGATTCTCTCTTGGCTGGATCATATATTGGGTATTTCTGGTACCCTAAGGGTAAATCGAACTCATTCCGATCTCTGAAGAATAATAAAATCCCCCTCGATACCGAGAGTGGTTTTTGTGTTTTTCCTGGAGTCTCCAAAAACCGCCCGATTAACGCATTCCTGATCCTCTCTCCGGTCACTCCGCAGGTAACGTTAAAAAATTAGCAACATTTTCTCTTATATCTTGTAACAGTTGGAAGTATCATTGGTAGCGCATGTCGATTATACTCCGGACCGATTCCCTATTGCGTTTTTTTCAAGAGATATCTTTCGTTTTCTATGTTCTTATTGCAGTGCGATGTGTTTTGTAACAAAACATTATTGCCAGTCGTTTCAGAGAAAAATCTGCGATAGATAAAAAAGGCATTCACGAACATTTCGCTTTCATAATTTTTATCGGATTTACCACCGGTATTCGGATGGTGATAACGAATGCGTTCTTACTGGTTTCCCTATTATATAAGAAATGGAACGAACCAAAATAAAAAAGGAATTATTCTTTATATTCTTTGTTTTATTCAGCAGAAAAGCAGGTTCTTTCTTTAGGAACATGATCCACCTTCATTTTTCTGATCGTTCTCCGGAATCACTTTGGTTTGTAATGCATAGCAGATCATGGCAGATTGCGATAAAAAGTATCTGAAGGGAACACATGATTACGTATACACAGATTTTCTGGCAACATAATATTGAATTACGTTCTCTATGGTAGTCATCTCGGGTATTCATCCCCATAAGTGCCGTTCTCCTAGAAAAAGGAATGGGAATCGGTGCGGTAATGGCCCTCATAATTGGCGGTGCAGGGGCAAGTATACCAGAAGTAACATTACTGGCTTTTATCTTTGAAAAAAGATTGGTAATAGCATTTGTAGGAACGGTGTTGGGGGTTGCAGTTCTGGCCGGATTGTTGTTTCAGATACTTGCAAATGTAGGTATAATCACTTGAATTAAAAAATCCATACTCTCAATTTTTCCATGGTGGAAAGGGTATTAACAGACCCTTCACCGTCATCCGTTCATCATTTCCCCCTGACACCATGATTGATTCCGTTCAGGAAAAGAGAATGATTTCTTTCTGAATATGACACTCCGCTTGATTGTAATGTTTTGCCAGTTAATCCCAGCTACTCTGAATTCGTTCGAGGGTGTTATTATAAAGATTATACTCACCACTCCATGTCCGAATATTCAGAAATGAACTCATTGAAAAATGAGTTTATTCGGAAAAGTCACCCGCAAGACGTTTTTTAATAAGTTCTTTCAGATATGTCATGGATTCATCTTTTTTTCCTGCCAGATACCATACTTTTATATTCTCTTCTTTATGGAAACCATTTTGATCATAGACACCAATCATGAGTGATGATCCGCTCACTTCATACTTTTTTACCAGTTCGGCATTTGCGGGATCCTGAAAATTGATATGGTCAAAGATGATTTTCCTGCTTTCTAATTCATTTGGGAAGTACGTCTTTATCGTATCTTCTGCATTTTTCCCCATTGTTGTGCAGGTATAACATCCATGTGTCGGGTGGAAATGATAGACTTCAACTTTTTCAACTGATGATTCCGTTGTATTGGTAATGGCTGCAGAGCCAACCGTAATTACGGTCATGAGAATGACTACAACAAGAATAAACGCTTCTATGATAAAATTTTGGTTATCTATTAATAATTTCATACGATTACTCCAAAAGGAATTGCTGAATAAACCGTCAGATGAATATTTCCGGGAGGCATGATGAAGAGAAAAGACACGGGAAATGATTTTGTAAAAAAATCCGGATATATTATCATCTGCCTTAGATTCAATTTTATTTGAATCTTATATATAGTTTTCTGAAAAAAGAAACTTCCGCTGTATTTTCCTGTTAACCAGGTAGATACACATTGAGTGTATAATATACACCGATTATTATGAAAAGTACAGCAACTATCCGTCGAAATAGCACTTCGGTATTCTGTACTTTGTTCATCACTGCTCCACACCGGCCAACACCGGTTGAAAGAAGGGCTGCGAAGATGATAACCGGAAGTCCGGTTGCTATACCAAATAAAAGAGGAACACCAACCGGGTCCTGGATACTTAATGCCAGAGGGACGAGCATGCCAAAGAAGAGAACAGCACTGAAGGGACAAAAACTAAGTGCAAATAATACCCCCAGAAGAAACCCTCCAAAAAACCCTTTATTAATGATTTTTTTTGAAAGATTTTCTTTCAGATTTGAAAGACCCTCATGTTCAAATTTCATACTGATGGGAATGATTTCAAGCATGACAATACCACAAATCAGAAGAATCGGTCCTAACAGGAGATCGCCATACTGCTGAAGAAATAGTGATATTGACTGAACTTTCAGACCACCCATAACAATGAGAGCTGCAATACCCACATAAACAAGTGATCTTCCGAGCGTGTACAAACACCCAACAAGAAAGGTATGTCTCCCGGATGAGAGGTTTCGGGAGATATATGCAATGGCAGTAATATTAGTAGCCAGCGGACAGGGACTTATGGCCATCATCAGGCCTATGAAAAAGGCAGCAACAAGGGGAATATCACTACTTCCCATTGCTTCCATAAACGACATGAGGTCACTCAAGACTGCTCACCCTTCAGAAATGGATCCAGAATTCCTGTCAAATATCTGGCATATTCTTCTTCATTTCCAATTCTATACCAGAGCCCTACGAGGTCCTGTTTTGTAAATGAATCTTTAGTGTACACTCCTAGCATCAGCGAAGAAGATACCACTTCATATTTTTGTACGACATCCCTGTTATCAGGATCTTCTGCATTGATATGACCAAATACGAGTTTCCCAGATGCTAATTCATCCGAATAATTTTGTTTCACTACTTTCTCAGCCAGATCTCCAAGGAGAATACAGGAATAACATTGTTGATTACCATGAAAATGGTAGAGTTCCACTTTGGTAATCTCCGGCAATTTAGAAGGTAAAACAGTTCCATTTTTCCCCTGTGATTCATTACCGGAACTGGTTCCTGTACATCCGGCAAAGAGCGTGAGAAAAAGAGCACATAAAATGAGTGCTCCGGTTATCGTAAGATCCCTTTTTTTCATTCAGAAACTCCACATAGATAATTTTCACAAATGTACCAAAAACTGATTATTGATTTTCACGTAAGGTATTACAAACTTTCTTGAATTTCCCTCACTCTGAAAAAAGATTATGCCGGAATATGCCCCTTCGCCGGAAACCACCCTCTTGTGAGGAGACAGATCCTTACAAGCATAAGCATAGTTGGAACTTCTATGAGAACCCCGACAACAGTTGCGAGAGCTGCTCCTGATGAAAGGCCGAAGAGAATTGTTGCGGTCGCTATGGCTACTTCAAAATGGTTTGATGCTCCGATCATGGCAGTAGGAGCAGCATCTTCATAGGAAAATCTCCACGCTTTTGATAGGGCATACCCGAGCGAAAAGATAAGTAGCGTCTGAATGAATAATGGAATTGCAATCCAGAGAATTGTGAGAGGATCCTTTACAATAACCTCTCCCTTAAAAGTGAAGAGCAGGATCAACGTGACTAACAGTGCCAAGATCGTCACCGGCGTCAAAAAATGCATAAATTTTGTTTTAAACCATTCTTCACCTTTATACCTGATCAGAAGAATCCTTGATACATATCCACAGACCAGGGGAAGAGCAACATAAATTGCAATGGATAATGCAAGAGCTTCCCATGGAACTGGTAATTGTCCGACTCCTAGGAGAAACCCTCCGAGTGGTCCATACAGAACGAGCATTGAAAGAGAGTTTATTGCTACCATAACCAGGGTATGCCCGTCATTTCCTTTTGCCAGGTATCCCCAGACCAGAACCATTGCCGTGCAGGGAGCAATACCGAGTAGGATACATCCAGCTAAATAGCTCCTCCAGAGAGGAATCTCAAGCATCTTTACCCCGTTTTCCAGTACTACTGTTCCATCTCCATATGACGAACCAACGGGAAGATCCACTCCAAATGGCATTTTGATAAGATCAACAGCATCAGGGCCGATAAACTGAAGGAATAGATATCCAAGGAAGACAGTGGCAATGATATACATCGTAAATGGTTTAATAGCCCAGTTTACAAAAAGAGTCAGACTCACCGGTTTGATATTCTTTCCTGCTTTCAACACTTCAGAAAAATCGATCTTGACCATAATGGGATACATCATAAAAAACAGACAGAGCGCTATGGGTATTGAAATAATTGGGGCTTCTCCACTATAAACTGAGAGACTGTCCAGATATTTTGCCACATTTGGAGCGTATCTACCAAAGAGAATTCCAAGAGCAATACATATCAATACCCATATGGAAAGATACTTCTCAAAAAAACCGAGTTTTTTTGGTTTTTGTTGGGTAGTTTTTTGAATGTGGTCTGATGTGCTCAT
The DNA here is from genome assembly GCF_035406105.1 of Methanospirillum sp. Classification (GTDB taxonomy): domain Archaea; phylum Halobacteriota; class Methanomicrobia; order Methanomicrobiales; family Methanospirillaceae; genus Methanospirillum. The sequence goes on along the minus strand of NZ_DAONKG010000012.1, from coordinate 10,528 downwards.
AGCGATCACAATTGTGATTCAATTTCATTTGAAATTTCTCTTACATATATTTCACGTATGTATCTGGACAATTGTATGTTCACTCGTCCTGTCAGAATAAAGGGAATGATATGGTGTCAGACGGAAAATATTCTCTCTGTTTTTCGTATATCAGCCAGAGTAAAGTCAGTATTTATAATTTTCATCATTTCTTATTTCTATAGAGTATATTGAGAGAATCGTTATAGCATCGTATGAATAACAACTATTGCTTTGATTATGAATAAGCCGAGTATATTGTTTATTTGTACCCACAACTCTGCCAGATCACAGATAGCAGAAGGATATATCAATAACCGGTATGGCGATCGGTATACTGCCTATAGTGCTGGAACAGAAGTTACACACATCCATCCTCTTGCAATAGAAGTAATGAATGAACGTGGAATTGATATATCTGGTCAAAGATCCAAAGCTCTCTCAGAATTTATTGATTCCGATATTGATATTGTCGTAACAGTGTGTGATGGAGCGAAAGCAGTCTGTCCGGTCTTCCCCGGAGTGAAGCACACGATTCATAAGGAATTTATGGATCCCTCTGCCGCCACGGGTTCTGATGAAGAGAAACGGGAGATTTTTCGCAGAGTACGGGATGAAATAATTCAATGGATTGATATGAATGTTCAACCAGGTGGTACCCTCGCTGTCTGATGGAAATCTCAAACTCTATTGCAACTCCTGATTCATTATGTGCTGATTGATGTGAAGATTGGGGTAGTCAGCGACGGCCAGTATGGCGAGCGGACATTTGAGCAGATTCGAAGACGCTTCCCTACCGAATGGATCCTTCTGCCGTACCCCTCGTCTTCAGTCATTGATGAGATCACCGTGACTCTCCCTCCTTGTGATCTGTCCATTTCTTATCTTCGACATCCGGACATTGCTCTGGTACTTATCCGGAAGAGGAGTTCTGTCCTGCTTGGGGTAAACCTTGGTCGAGGGTTTATTATCCAGGCCCACGCGATCAATCCGGCAATAATCGGGCCTGAAACAATGTGTTCTCTCCTTTCTTAATACTGATGTCTGGCAAATAAATGAGTTTGCAAAAGTGTTTGGACGACCTGTTTTCTTCCTGATAATGGATGGAGACCGTGTAGAATGGTGCTATCCGCTCAGACGATCACTATGTGGTGCTACTGATGCAGCAGCACGAGTTTTATTGGGGAAAATTCTACATCATAAAACGGCAAACTCGTTTGCTCTTTCAATATGTCATAATTGCCGCGCTCCCCGCTTTGGCAGGACATGCGATAAGGAAAAAGCCGGGAATATTCACCTTGAATCACTCATGCTCGCTCTGAAAGGAGTACATCCACTGGTGTGGAATGATCTTACGAGACCATAAAGTATATTCCAACTAAAAATTCAGTTTTGCAGGTATTGCTTTTGCCTTTTCTTCTTCACCTTTTGGAACCGGAACAGTAATCTCAAAGGGTTCATAAATTTTAGCTCCGGTGATCTGGTAAAACCTGAAAACAAGGGTCGGTTCTTTCTCATCACGATATGATACTCCGGTAAAACTATATAAGAATCCGGAATACGGGTACACTGTTCCCTCATATATAAGTCCTCTCGTGCTAATCCACGCCTCTGCTGGCATCTTTGCTTTCCTGTTCCTGAAAAATCCGGGTGTAAATTTTGAAATCAGAACCATCAGCCCTGCAATAAGGAGCAGAACAATCCCGGTCTCAATACCACCATCAGGAACAAAGACAATAAAAAACAGGGCACATATCAGGAGCATCCCGTCAATCATAATAAGCAGGGCAGTATTTCTCTTTGTATGCTCTTCATACTCACTTTCAATAATCCGGGCATACCAAGAAGGGTCATAGGTCCAATGAGCCAGAAGGTCTGAATCGTTCACCACCGCATCAAAAGCCCGTGACATTGGGTAAAAGATAATGCCTGCAACAGCAAGGGATGAGAAAAAAAGGAATATGCTGATAAACATCAATGCACATCCGCCATCAAAGCACGGAATGACTACGAGGCCAATAAAAAACAGGATGAGTGAGAATCCGGCAAAGAGGAAGCATTGTATTATTCTGTCTGTACTACTATTTTTCATATGTCTGGAGATGAACAATTGGGAGAGTGGGTATTTATATATTGAGCAGGACCTCCGATGATTTATTTTAAGAATCACTATCTGCAATTTCAATTATTATAAACAGAGATAGTATGACAATATAGGATAGTCCGCTTTACTCCGTAAAACAACCATTTTTTAATTTTCTCCTCCTTGTATCGATGGTGTGCTGGGTATCCGGTGTATCATCACATGTGCATGTATCTTCAGGTACGGATAAGGTTCAGGAAGATCCGTATTCCCCTTTGGGTACCCTGCGGGAATGATTCTGAATGTAACTGCAGATAACGGAATAAATACGTATCTTCTCCATACCGGCAAACCTGCATCATCTCCCCTCTGGTCTCATCACTTTCACCCTGCATCCCTGAACTATTTATACCTGTGAAATGAAGGGCATACGGGTACATTATGACCAGTTCGTTTATCAGCATACCGAAAGATTCATTCACCATCCTGGTTGGATACGCTAGTTTTCTGACCAGGTTGATTGCGGAGATTCCCAGGAAATTTCCGCATGGAAAAATTATCTATATTCACTCAGATGGGGGGCGTATATATCTGCATCCATCTTGTGGGGAGAGGAGTCGGATTACATACATACAAGAGCGCAATATTATAGATCTATTGGCGATGCTCGAGACCGACCCCGCCAGATTAACCATCATTCAGTATGATCCTGAATGGTTTCGTCATAATGAGGAGTATATCGGACCCTTTGGGCATATATGCCGGGAGCGATCACAGAACCGGAAGGCGGTGCTTTTCATCTCTGATTTTTTCGACTATCCAATATCTGAGCTGGAATCAATGGCAGATAAGATGGTCTGTGTTCAGGAAGCTCTCAATTTATGGAAGGATTCTCATGTTCAGACCAGTTCCGGATTGCGTTCCTCACATTTCAAAAAGAGAGGACAACAATGTCTGGTGTTTTGACGGTAAGCGTGCTGATCATGCAATAAAAGGAGATTATAGCTGTTATTTTCTCTGTTTTTTGTTTTCAGATAGCCTCTTTCGTAAGAACCCCTAATTATATAAGGTATCATGGATCTCCTTTTCACATCCGTTTTCATAGGTATCGGTCTTGCAATGGATTGTCTTGCAGTCTCCTTTGCTGTCGGCGGTCATCAGAAGAGCTCCCGCTTACGGGCGGCACTTATTCTGGCGCTTTTCTTCGGTGGGTTTCAGAGTGGTATGACTCTGCTTGGATGGCTGCTTGGTTCAGGTTTTGCTGATGCCATTGCTGCATTTGATCACTGGGTTGCAGCAGGACTTCTTTTCATCATCGGTGGAAAAATGATCCTGGATGGGATAAAAGACGGGCATGAGGAGGAGGCACCTGACATTTTCAATCTGGTTGCAGTTCTGATTCTTGCTGTTGCGACCAGCATTGATGCCCTTGCTGTAGGTCTCAGTTTTGCACTGCTGCATATCACTCCTCTTATCCCGGCATTTATAATCGGCCTGATATCAGGGTTTTTTTCAATCGGAGGTGTATTTACAGGAGGAAAAGTCGGTCATCTGGTCGGAAAGCGGATAGATCTGCTCGGGGGATGCATCCTGATTCTTATCGGTGTCCGAATAGTACTTGAACATACGATATGGAACGGAAATGGTGTGTAATCCTCCCTCTTTAGGGGGGGGAGGAATATTCTGAGAGGTACTGGAAAAGTACCCCTGTCAACCCTACAATAAGGTCGATTACCGCGAGTAAGGGTATAATAGCGGATGACTCCGGTGGTTTCATATCAGGGATATCATTTTACAAGCCAGAAATATGGATCACTCACAAAGGAAATCATACACGAATCTCCTGCGAACATGAGGATCCGGGATGCCGGTTTATTCTGAAAAGTCACTACCTTTTGATAAAATCTATGCGATAGTCGCGGCTAAAACCATCCGTGATCCTGACGCTGCCTGAAGTGTTGCAGCAAGTATGAAAGGCTGGAGTAATCCCGGAATAGTTCCTGATATCGGGCTATATATCTCTTCAGGGTATTATCCTGCCACAATGACTTCTCCAGGTGCCCCGGCACCAGAGAGATCAAGCACAATAAGGCCGGTATATTTTGTTCCCTCATGAATACCGATTTGACGTGCTTCTTTTTCAACGGTCATCATGGCAATCATGAGTCCATAATAGAGAGCTACGGAAATGGTTGAGAAATATGAGATAGCTGGAATAATTAGGCCAAGTCCAGCCAGGATACATGGTGTCATGACCTGGCCCCATGCTCTGATGCAAAAACGTTTTTTAGTCCGCCCTCTCCTCTCAATTACGATACCCCGGGTCATCTTTCATGTATAAAAAGACAAAAGTATTAACATGATTCCTGCGACCGGAATGAGAATACTAAGAAATAAGGGTTATAAATGGAGATTTTTAGCTGCGACTACCGCACAGATTTATCCGAAACCGGGGGGTCTGGATGAGAACATAAACAAGAATCAGACCAAAGATGAGTACTGTATTCATAGTATCCCGGTTTACATGATGCCGTTTTTTATGACCCACGAAGCAGGAGCACTGCATTATGCCTGTTCTCTGATCCGAAAGACACCTCGGGGAATGGTAATTGTAAATCGTGCCCCTATTCCCGGTTTGCCATTCTCGCAAATTGTCATATCTGTAAGGGACAGAATCTCCCGTACCAGAAAAAGCCCGACCCCCCCGGTTATCCCAGTTCTTCGCTCAAATATCTTATTTTTCTGATCCCAGGCTATGCCTTTTCCGTTGTCCTCAAGGATAAGGAAGACTTCATTATCAGAGGTTTTGTAAAAGAACCGGTATGCCGTTGCATGCCCACTATGAATTTTGATATTTTCAAGGAGATAAAAAAAAGCATCTTCAAGTAACGGATCTGCAAATACCTCAAGACCTTCAAGGAAGATACTTCGTTCATACTCTGACATGTCAAGGTGAGAGACGGCAAATACATACGTTTCCATTACATTCTGCCATTTTGGTGGATGAATGCCCAGGTTCTGGTACTGCTTTGCAATATGCAAAACCCGCTCAATTTTTTGCATCTGTGAGAGGGATTTTTCAAGGTATGTCTGAAGGGGTTCCTGGGTTATCGCCTCTTTTGTCAGCGTCAGATACCCGTTTAATGAAAAAAGAGCATTCTGAATATCCTGAAATGTGAGAGAGTTGAGTAGGTTTAATTTTTTCCGTGCGAGGTCCAGAGCTGACTGGATAGTCCGGAGTTCTTCATAATTATGCCGAAGTTCTTCTTCTTTTTGTTGAATCTCTTCTATCGCATCAAGCAGGTCTGCATTACTCTTTTCCAGCTCATGAAGCCGCTGCTGAAGTTCAGGGTAGTAACTCTTTCGTATTGATGATTCTCCAAGGCCGATGATCTTCATCCGCTGGTCATCCCAGTCGGGGTTTTCTTCAGAGTGCTCCTTCATAGATGTGTTCCAGATCGCGTACGCTGGGTCTTCTCGGATTTGTGGCCAGACAGGGATCTCTCATCGCAGATTGTGCAAGTTCTGCGATTGTATCTCTGGAAACGCCAAGATCGCCGAGTCGCTCCCGAATTCCAAGCTCAATTCTCAGGGCCTGAAGAGCAGATAATAACTTCTGTTTTATCTCACTGGGTTCATGGGATGAACAGTCAACATTCATCGCCTGGGCAATCGTTTCGTATCTTTCCGGACATACTTCAAAATTGAAATCAATGACCGATTCAAGGAGCAGTGCATTACATTCCCCGTGGGGAAGATCAGACAGACCACCCAGGCTGTGGGCCAATGCATGTACCGCACCAAGGCTTGCATTTGAAAAGGCAAGGCCTGCGAGGAGACTGCCCAACATGGTCTTATACCGATATCCGATGTGATCCAGGTGATGGTATGCAAGAGGCAGGTACGCACTGATCAGCCGGATTGATTCAAGTGCCTGTATGTCCGTAACCGGTGATGAAGCATTTGACACATATGCTTCGATACTATGAACGAGGGCATCCATACCGGTATGTGCCGTCAGTTCAAACGTGAGGGAGGTAAGAGGGACCGGATCACAGAGTGAAATATCAGGCACAATTTTTTTGCTGATGATGGCAATCTTCACTTTCCTTGTGGTGTCATTAATGATTGCAAACTGAGAGACGTCTGCAGCAGATCCTGATGTTGTCGGTATACAGATAAGGGGAGGGGCAGGTATTCTGACATTATCTACCCCTTCGAACTCTAGAATGTGCTGATTATTGGAAACAACAATGCCAATCCCCTTGGCACAGTCAATCGGACTCCCTCCTCCGACGGCAATAACAGCGTCACAACCGGCCTGACGATACAGATCGGCTCCTTTCATGACTTCGAAATCGCGAGGGTTCGGGGACACATCAGAAAAAATGGTATATCGTATTCCCTCATCCTGCAGGCTTTTTGTTACATCTTCAACCCAGCCGGCACTGATGATCTTCGGACCGGTGACAAGAAATACATGACTTGCACCGAGGTTTTTAGCATATCTTCCCGCAAGTCTGCGGGCATCAACTCCAATAATAAATTCGGGAGCTACAAATTTTCTCAGTTCAAACAGTGTCTCTGTCATGGTCCCGCTCTGAATCCTCTCTCCTCGTAGCAATAATGAACATGAAGATATTTATAGTGCACTGAAATGTGCCGGATCCCATATGAACCAGTTCATGATCCTCTCTCAAGATTATAAATGCAGGTAATCATATGAGTAACGTTTATATGAACTTACAGGGTTCACCTAGTACCCAGAACCATTGTTGATGTTCATATACCATATTGAACCATCATACATTTACATGAACGTATTTACCCCGACCAGGATATCTGACATGACGTACCATTAGGGATTATGGTATTTGAATTAGAACGACTTGTTCAACTCTGTGATGGGGTTGCTGTACTCTCCCTTATTGGATATTTTCTTACCAGAAGCCGGTATGCATCGGTTTTTATGTCTAAAACCATCTCTCCATTCTCTGTTCTTTTTATGGGTCTCATTGGCGGGCTATTTTATCTCTATGGGATTTTGACCAGTGTCCAGATTGGTCCGTATAATATTAGTATCCAGATGCTTGGACCAGTGATGGCCGGGCTTATCGCCGGACCATTCGGAGGAATTCTGGCAGGAATGCTTGGAATTCTCTTAAATTTAGCTATTGGAGAATCAATCGGGATATTTACATGTATCGTAACCTTTCTTGTGGGAATAGTAGGTGGTTTATTCTGGTACCTGCATAAGGATGCCATCATTCGTATGGCTCATGCGTTCGCCCTTGGTTTTCTGGTCGCTGCCGTTCAGTTCTTCATTGATAAAAACGGAGTGAACCCTGATGTGCTTCTGCCTGGTGAAGTAATAGAAGGGACTATAGATCTCTTCCTTCCAACTACTGCAGGATTGTGCATTTTTGTCTTTATAATTAACAATCTACGGCTTGAAGCAGAAAAGAACAAAAAGATATTTCGTATGGAAGGAGAGCTGGAGGCAGCACGACAGATACAGACGGGTTGTCTGCCTGAGCCGAACAGGATATGGGATCAGGTATCACTGTCAGCATCCCTGACTCCTGCGTCGTATATTGGTGGAGACCTTTATGATTATTTAAGCCTTGATGACGAGACCCTGTACTTTGCTCTTGGTGATGTATCAGGAAAAGGGGTTCCTGCTGCACTTCTTATGTCTTCCACCCGGATGATTCTCCGGTCAAAAATTCATACGACCCGGGATCCGTGTTCCCTCATACGAGAAGTCAATCGTTCATTCCTTGAAGATGGTGATTCTAAACAGTTTATCACACTTATTGTCGGGATATTGAATCCACAGACCGGCGACGTAAGGTATTGTAATGCCGGTCATCCACCCCCGTTTCTTATTTCAAAATCAGGGGTATCCATGCTTGAATCTGATGGAAATCTCCCTGCTGGTGTTATGGAGGATGAACCCTATATACCGCATTCGGTCCGGTTAGAGGATGGTGATATCCTTATCATCGTAAGTGATGGTGTCACTGAAGCGGAAAAAGATGGGAAATTATTTGGCACAGAAAACGTTATCAGAGCCTTATCAGAACACATGCCCAAAACTCCACAGAACGTAGTATCTCTGCTGAATCATGAAGTAAGGACCTGGTCTGGTGAAGGTTTTCTCAGTGATGATTGCACGATCCTTGCTATTGGTTATTATCCGAATCAATACAAAGAGTAATTTTTAATTAAATGCCTTCTTCTCAAAGCGGTTTTTAGTTCTGCAATAAGCATCCCGTACATGTCACCGTTATGTGTACGGCTGGACAGTATATGTTCCTGATTCGCCTTCATAATAATCTCACATATGCTTGTGTGAACCTATCAAGGGAATCTCATATGAGGAGCGGCAACCAATGGATAGTGAACATTATGGGCGAGCAGTACGACACAAAAGATACTATTCCCCGCACAATGAGCACTCAGCATCCGGATAATGTCCATACTCCATTTTTTACTGAAAATATTGAATTGACCGGAGAAGATGAAGTAAAGGAGGCGTATTATGTCTATTCTCATCTCGGGTGCACTGAACAGATGTGGGACTGTGAAGGAAAAGAGGTCGATAATTATGTAGTAAAGAAACTCCTCTCCCGGTATGGTGATTATTTTCAGGATCATCATCTCGGGCGTGATCTCTTTCTTACTTTACGTGTTCCAAATCCGGAGGTTGAACGAACCGAAGCGAAGATTCTGCTTGAAACTCTCGGATCCATTCCCCGTTCTTTCGATATCGCCCATCATTTTTACGGTGATCAGCAGGCCCCTATCTTTGAGGTTATTCTTCCCATGACAACCTCGTTTGCAGCAATCGATAACATCTACCAGTATTACTGCGACTTTGTAATTGGGCAGCAGCATAAGCGGCTTGGAGGGCGGGATTTAACGATTGCTGAATGGATAGGCCCTTTTCATCCGGATAAGATCCACGTAATACCGCTTTTTGAGGATAAGGATGGGATGCTGGCCGCTGATTCCATACTCAGAAGGTATTTCCAGGATAAGGATCTGGATTATCAGCGTGTATTTCTTGCCAGATCTGATCCGGCGGTTAATTATGGTCAGATTGGCGCAGTCCTCCTCAATAAAATCGCACTCTGGCGCCTACATCTCCTGTCAGAAGAGGCTGGAATTCCCATTTATCCAATTATTGGTGCCGGATCGGCCCCTTTCAGGGGAAATCTCCGGCCTGATACCGTAAAACGGGTAACCGATGAGTATGCTGGTGCATATACTTTTACAATTCAGTCTGCATTCAAATATGATTCAAATCTTGAAGATGCGATACAAGCAATCCGGTACCTTGAGGAACGTGAAGTCATACCTGCGAGGGAGATTGATGAGCAGTATGCAATTGGACTTATCGATCGGTATGCTGCAGGGTACCAAAAGCAAATTCAGTCCCTTGCTCCGCTGATCAACCGGGTGGCTGCATATGTACCCAGTCGCAGAAAAAGAAAGCTCCATGTAGGATTATTTGGGTATTCCCGGAACATGGGTGGTGTTTCTCTCCCCCGGGCGATTACCGTGACCGCGGCATTGTACTCAGTCGGAATCCCTCCGGAGATTCTGGGATTACAGGCATTGAATGAGAAAGATCGCGAATTCGTCTTTGAAAATTATAAATACATTCTCGATGATCTGAATGATGCCTGCAGGTATCTTAATCCAGATTCTTCATATCTCCCGGAGGAGGTAAAGAAGATTCTCCCGGAATGGATTGATATTGATCCACATCCGGAGCATATGAATCTCTCCTCTCGTATTGAAAAGGCAGTTACGGCCTGCCAGATTGATAGTGTGAATGATTTGATCATCAGGGCTGGGGCGATACGAAAATTTTTGGGTTAAATCCTGAACTTTTTTTACTTTATTTCAGAGTGTTTTATCCTGACTTACATTCGGTTTTCCTACAGAAAAAATGTTCATATAATCCCTCCATATTAGAACACTTTTCTGTTCACAAAAGAATCCCGGCAAAGATGATGGATCTGGCAGTGGGTCATGAAAGAAACTGTAGGAGGTACAGGAAATGACAGATCATCCGGTCAGAATCAGGATGCTAAAGGGAAAACCTTCGAAGATCAAATCAATACATCATATCCCGATTCATGAGATGATCCAAAATACCTCCTCAATCTGGCTTTCCTTCAGAATGCATTATCCGATACCACACAGTTTGAGGATGAGAGCTGGATCTGGGATTTTCGAAGACAAATTATACAGATGTTCCTAATAATTTCTATAATATCAAGAGTATCCCCCAGAAAATGCTTAATGAATTTAAAGATAACCGGAAGGCTGGTGAGCGGCTTATCAAGGATTCAGAAGGGACATTGATTGGATTGTCGGGAATGACCTTCTTCCTTTTTGATCCATTATCCGCTA
>NZ_DAONKG010000011.1:0-21810 GCF_035406105.1 Methanospirillum sp. | reverse complement strand
GACAACCGTCAGTTGTGTGATGCCGGATCCGGTTCCTGCATTCTCACTTGGCATCGCAAATCCAAACGGATTCACCTCAGCCCCGCCATAGGAGACCATCGTGTTATACGAGAAACGGACCCCTTCAGTGACCCATGACGGGGCAGGGGCGGTCAGGAGATCAGGGATGAACACCGGAAGGGGATTTTCAACGCCTGATACCAGCATCGGAGCTGCCATACCGGGAGCAGATACAACAAAAAATGCTGAAAAACAGATAATCACCAGGGATCTCTGGAGAGCCAAACCATTGCCCATATAATCAGAATGGGAGCACAAGATAAAAAAATATTCTATCCTTTGTTCTTGAAAATCTCTTTCTTTCTCGCAAGGATCTCAATGGTATTGGTGATGGAAAACATCGTCGAAAACCCAAGTAGCGTTCCGAGCATGACACGGATATTATTCATGTCCCGGGTAATAAGCCGGTTTTCAAGGGTCAGCATCAGGTCACTCTCCGATGCATTAACATCAAACTGGTATACTGCCAGATTATTACCCGTGACTTTAAATCTGGTCGGTTTTGGAGCAGAATTTATCAGTTCATAATTTTTCGGGAGTGAGACCTGGATTTTATACCTGGTCACCTGTGTCACCCCGGCTATCTGTTCATTTCCCATTGCATACAGGGGAATAACGACTGAGACTTGTGAGAGAGAGGTCTGGTGTATCCACCCGGGAACAAATATCTCGACCCCGTAATACCGCTCGATTATATCAGGCTTTATTACCAGAACACCCCCCATCTCCTTTACACGACTCAGATTCTCATACTGCTCATAGGGGATCCGGATCGTATCAGTACTCTCAGCAATCTTGTCAGGATAGACAATCCCTTCGCGTTCGGGCATCTGCAGAAGAGAGATATTTTCAGCAGAATCAGGCACCACCATCAGGCACCTGGACTGATTTTTGTAATCTTTCCATTCAGTTATCACAATCCCCATGGTCTTTTGCTCAATGAGGGGATACAGCCCTAAAAAATACTCAGCATTATCTGATTTTTCGGAATAAATACCGATATAGTCGAGGTTCTCTGGATAAAAGGAACTTGTATAGGAGAGATATAAAAGAGCTGAGATCGTAAAACAGAAGACGACTAACCCGAGTATGAGTTTTAATACCGGGTGTTCCTTCATATAAGCAGGGATTTTCATACGGTAATCAGTATTGTGTTTTATTGTGGATCGTATGAGAGTTTTTTAATTGCCTTTTGAATCTGCATCTGTGTCCCCATCAGGTAGAGACAGTCACTCTCACATATCTCTTCTTTGTCGGAGAGATGAAACATCACATAGCCCTTCCGGTCACGTGCCAGAATAGAAACCTGTGTTTTTTTCCGAAGTGAACCAGCATCAGTCACTCGCCGGCTGGTTACCTGGAGTGCGGCAATATGCCAGGAATGGTCGATTGAGTGAAGAATCTGGGCATTATGGTAAAGCATCATCCGGCAGACTGCCTGAGCTATGATGGTCGGGATATACACAACATAATCCGCACCGGCCTCATACAACCGGGGGATCAGTTCAGGTCGTGAGCATCGTGAGAAGATACAAATGTCAGGGTTTTCATGTCTCACCATGAGCGTGCTAAAGAGGTTTTCCCGGTCATCCTGTGTGACTGCAAGGAAGAAACGTGCCGAATGTACGATTTCACGAGCATTTGTGAGAGCAGAACGAATCTCCCCGGTGACATCAGCCCCGGCCTTCGGATTCCGGTCTATGGTCACACATGACAGCCCAAGCTGTATAAAATCACGTGCAATCACCGCTCCCATCGTTCCAAGCCCTCCGATGATCGCGAGATTTTCAGCATCACTCCTCGCAAGAAATGCCCCGCTGACCAGTTTAAATAATCCATTCCCTGGTCCAATGAGATACAGAACCATAGACCGGTCAATGATCATGTCACCAGGAGGTGAAAGGATCACCTCACCCTTTCTGATAAGGTAAATCAGCCTGAAGTGATAGTCTGTCTCGAACCGAAGCGATGAGATTGTTTTCCCTTCTGCCATACTCCCGGGAATAACAGGAATTCTGACAAACCTGCATGTACCAATGGCAGAGGAGGTTTCCTGTAAAATCTTCTCCATCACAGGATTTGTTGCGAGAGTGTCAGGCTCCACCCCAAGGAGGGCGTGCCTTGCAGTCAGCGTTCCGACAATATCCTTTGAATGGACCAGAACATCAGCACCGCAGAGGGTAAGATACTGATCCGAATCATGACCGGTGGTGATCACAATAACCCGGGCATGTGTCAACTTACGCAGTCCCAGAAGTACCTCGGCAGAGATCATGTCCTCAAGACAGAAGAGGATATACCGACAGTCAGAAACGCCTGCATTATTCCAGGTTTTCTCTTCATCAAACCTGCCATAAATTACCTGAACAAGACCGGGGAGGGTAACTGCCTCCCTAAGAGCCTTTTTCTCATCCTCTTCAATCAGAACGATATCAACACCAAGACAGTGCATATGCTCCAAAACCTCTACAATCACCGGATTATATCCAAATATGACAACATGGTCTGCACAGGGATAACTGAGTGTGGTCGGCGGAACAGGATGCACCTTGTTCTGAATAATGGGAGTCAGAAAGAGATTGACGAGCATGAGAAACATAACCACACCAGATATCATCATAACAAGGACAAATCCCCAGAGGAGATCATGGGAGAATGGAAGCAATTCACCATATCCGGTCGTTGTTACCGTCTCCACGACAAAGATGAGGGCCTCTATGGGACTGATTTTTTTTGCCTCATAGGAGTTATGGAGAGAATAAAACAACATGGTCCAGAGAAGAATGACACCCGAAAAAAGAACGAGCGAGAAAAGAACCTGTTTCTCATACGAAGACTGGATCTTTCGGAGCAGACGTCTCATCGTTCGTATCATGGCCTGTTTGAAATCTGATTTGAAACCATATATACCCCCGTCATAGGAAAAGAGAAATACCTATACAATCAGGCGATCCAATAGAGGGATGTGAGATCCCATATTCTGTCACTCTTCATCTTTCTTGCTCTCATCCTGGTTGCGACCGGAGCAGAACACCCGGTCTTTACTCCTGAATCAGATCTCTTTCGTCCGATCTATTCAACCCATCTGACCGGAGAAGTCACTCCTGAAAAACCCCTTACCATTGATCTTGATATCCGTGACAGTGAAACCGGGTTTGTCAGAGTGTATGCATGGGGAGAGAATGGGACCGAATGGAACCTGACCGGAGGAGAAGGGACTGAAAATTACATCATACCTGAGGTTTTTACCAATATTCAGACCGGATATCCCCGGATTCTGACCATGAAAAATATCAGTAGTGAGTACCTTATCCTTGATCCCGGACGATACCCCCTGTATTTTTCCACGAATGAATCAGGAGGAGAGGCGGAGATTCTGGTTTTGTATATCTATCACAATCAGGTTGACATGGGAATAATTGAAAACCAGACCCAAAAAGTTTTTGAAACCACTATACCACCGGATCTTGAACGGGTGATATTCATGACCGAATCCAGCGAAGGCACAAATCTGGACTTATATGTTCAGAAAGGGACAGATCTGCCCGGTTCATATGATGCATTTACCTATAATGCAACCAATGATTGTCAGGACTGCTGGTCTCAGGGGATCGAGAATTATATTGCGGAAATGATCGTGATCGATAACCCTGAGCCAGGGCCCTACCTTATGGTGACCAGGGCTGTGAACGGTGATGACTTTTATTATACGTACTGGGCAGGGCTTGAGAAAAAGAAATAGATTGTCAGTTTTTATGGAGATGCCAGTGTTGCATTATTTGGGAACCGAAGAACATCCATGGGATAATAATCATAATTCATATTGTAGTCATATGCCCAAAGGGACGGGAAGTATGCACCATACGGGAGCCGATCCCGTATAATTTCCAGATCTTTGGTAATTACCAGAGGAGTGAGCGGGGTATACTGCCATCGTGGTTTATCTCCTAAAAACCGCTCCACAATCACCGGGGTAATGATATCTCCGGTGCGCACGGTGAGGGGAATCCGTGAAAACAGATACTCACCGGTCGAGGGATTGATTTCATAGGGAAAGAGGGCATATTGGATAGTCCCATCCTGATGCCGCATGATATTTATTGCTGTCTCCCTGGTCTTTGATCCACGAGTAATGTTTACATAACCAAAATAGAGTTCAGTCCCATTAACATCATTCCCATAATAGGTATTGAAAAAGTATGACCGCTCTCCTGAGCCGGTATCCACCATATAAAATGTCTTGTCATCTGGATTTGGTATATACATTCCCTGGGTGTCTGGATAGACCGGATCATCCTTAATCCCGAATGAATGAGAAAAATTGGTGACATCAGGCATCCAGTCGGTCGCGACCTTCACCATCTGAATCCCCTGATCGTCAGTAATGTCAAATGATCCATTGCCGAGATATTTTATATCAGGTTTACTCGAGTCTGATGAAATATACATGATATAATCGCGAATAAATGAGATCCAGGTTGCGTTGTTTTGAATGCCATCAGATGACAGGGGGAGATCATCAACATGTTTGTTTCGGGGTGAAAGTGTGGAGATACCGGTCGATTTCGGTCTTGAGCCGTCATTTCGCTGGTATATCACAACACTGTCAATTACCTCTTTTACTTTGGTTGTGAGATCTGATGCATCTTTAACATAGGTGCCCAGATTATCTGACAGATCCCCAAGATCAACCGAGACTTCGGTATCCATCCTGGGATCATACCCATACCGTTGGGTATTATAAAAGGAGGCACCTATCCCTTCATAAACCGGTTTTTGATCCATTTGTCCCTCTAGGGAGGACCCCAGGAGGGCAAGCTTTTCATCCAGTTCATGAAACCTGGTCATGTTGATAAGGGAAAGAGTTTTTTTCATCGGCTCATGATGAGGATTGTCCATGTATGAGTCAATCACCAATCTGCCCCATTCTTCTATAGGGATATGAGGATTTTCAGAGAGGGCCCTGATAGGGGTCTCATAATCCCAACCATGACCTGGCTCAACCTCTTCCGAGACGAGGAGAAGGCGGCCGAACGGATGAACGGCCCGCATAACCTCAAGCGAACCCATGAGACAGGCATCCATGCCGATAAGGTCCCATGATGTTGAAGATGTATGAAGTGCGTCACGTATCTCCTGCATTGTCAGCTGGTCCCAGTTATGGTTCTCATCAAAGCACAATCCGTCATATGATGCTCCATGATCCCAGAAGATGAGGATATTCCGGTCAGATGGTGGGAGCGTGTTCAAATAGCTGATAAAGGCGGTAAGCCCTTTTGTATCTCCCATATTCAGTCCAGGCTCTCTCTCTCCATAATACTGGCCATTTCCGATGACACCGTCAGCAGAGTCCTGCTCAAGATCCTCCCTTCCTGCTATGGTCATCCCTGCCCATCCCATACTTCGTGCACCACCATATGCAACCTGGAGATCAATATGACCTGAGTTTTCAGAAAAACCGGATAATATCTCTTTTATCTCCTCGGTACCAAGATGTGACTCAGATTCCAGATCACTGCCGACCATGTAAATGGCAATCCGTGTTGTCGGAGTATGTGGCTGAGTATCTGCTAGAGATGTGAAAGAAGTAGCAAACAGAATCAAAAAAAGAAGTGAAATGATGCGAGGAAAAAACCGTAAAAAGAAGGGCATAACATTCATCAATCAATATGTCATTATACTATTATTTCTTCCTTTTGAGAACGGATGAGGTCAGTGATCCATGAAAAAAATCCTGATATTAATAATCATCATTCTGCTTTCCAGTCAGTGTATGGCATCAGAACAAACAGATCCGGCTCTGGAGGCAGTTTTAGTCATTCCATCTGCAGGTTGGGATGAACAGTCATTGAATACCGCAGCTCGTGAGCTCACCACCTATGATATCTCCTGGACTCTGACAGGTCCTTCCCCCGGCCAGGTGATATCAGACAAAGAGGTGCAACCCCTTGAGACGGTCTCTGATAGGATCCTTAATACGACGGCCATCATTGTCATCGGGGGAGAGGACATGAGTTCGCTCATGAACTCTGAACCCGTGACCCGCATCCTCCAACAGGCCGCCGGGAACAGATCACTCTGTGCAGGAATTGGAAACGGAACGCTTGTCCTTGCACATGCGGGGGTACTTACCGGGGTTATGGTCTCGCTGCCTGATAACAAAAGCCGTGAATATTTGGAGAAATCCGGTGCCATTCCAAACATGTCAGAGGGAGTGATCACCGATACCGTCATCACTGCACGGGGATCAGATATGGCAAAGACCTGGATTGAGGTCATCATCAGGGAGATTGTGGCCAGGGAAATTACGAATCAACACGGAGTTTTATATCTTGGTGACCAGGACAATGGAAGATCCGTATATGTCATCCCGGAACGTCTCACCTCTCCTGTTGTGTCTGGTATCAGGGATGCAAATATCAGTGATGAATGGGCAGGCGAGCCATTTTCCATTCCCAGTTTTAATACCACGCTCGATATTCCGGTACGGGGGGACTGGGTACTGATCATCTCACCAGAGAATAATGTCTGCCTGCTGTATGAACAGTTTACCGGACTATCCATACCCTACGGGTCGGTGGTTTCCATCGATTCCACCCTGCTTGGGGCAAAGCGGGATTTTTCCACCAATACCGTCCCGATTGAGGAGATGATTCAGGATATCACGTTTAAGGATGTGTACCAGAATTCGAATGAGTACAATGAATCTAACAGGACTCTCCGTAACTGGACGATTGAAGTGAACAATACAAACAGCAGCGTGAAAAATTCAGTTGCCCTTCTCTTTGATGATATCAGGATAGCAGAGGTAAGCTGGGAAGATCTCACCCTTCGTGCCTGTATTGAAGGAAACGGAGTTGGAAAAGGGATATTAGACATCTTAAAAACACACGGTGATGAGAGTTCAAGCCTTGCGTATGATGAGGAACACGTTGATGGTTCAGGCTGCTATGAAGTGCTTATCAGTGTGGATGCCCCAAAAGGTATCACGGCATATCTGACCCTTTTTGGAAAAGATAAAAGTATCCTGATAGAGAAAGAGATACAAATTCCCTGATTGCATCAGCAGGGAATCGACACCCTCTTTTTCTCTCCCACCACCCGGTTGCCATGCATATCGGTTGCAACCAGGAAATAGTCGTACTCACCACATGCTACTCTCTCATAACTGGTGGTGATGGTATCATGCAATTGAAAAGGCCGGGACGACACCGGCATCCAGGTTCTCTTTCCATTTGGATACGAAACAAGTGCATATGGTGTGATACTGATTGTATTCATGGCCGAGAGAGGATATAATCTCCCAGAACGGGCAATCGTCAGAACATTCTCCTCATCAGGCCCAAGATACACAAAGTACATCGTAGTCCTGCCGGTATTGCTATCAAAGAAGATATCAATACACAGCCATGGCTCCTCAGGATCATCCTCTTTTGAGACCCGTGCAAATGCAAAATACTCTTCTGTATGGGTATCTACTGAACGCTGGAAGAAGACCGGTATGATTTGCACTTTTCCGGTCTTTGGATCCTTGAGATGAAATGCTTTCCCATCCCAGTCCGGGAGAACATACTTCCCGGATGGGGTTGTATAGGCCGGTTCTGCTCCAAGCAGGACATCATAATCCGGCGTATGACGTACAAATTCTATCTGTACCATGGCATATCCTTCATCACTGACTTCTGTTCCTGTTTCTGATACCGTAAAAACAGGCTCCTCCCTGTCAGAAAGGACAGATCTGAAGAACTGGATCAGAAATGAGTACCATTCTTCTGAAACCGCAATAACCGGAGAATATTCAAAGATATGCTCAAGGATTACCTCTTTATGAACCGGAGAGAAGATGGAGAGACCATGTGCATAGGACCGTTTCTGCCCGGTATGATGAACAACTGCCCGGGATACTGATTGTATCAGGGCATCACTGCTTGTTTGCAGGTTTGGAATTGTCCTCCTGATATCCCTGGCAAAGGTGATGAGATCAAGCGTATAGGAGATAAACAGACGCTTGTCAGACTCAAGATCCATATACATCTGCAGACCGAATTCACCTGAGTTTGCAAGTATTCCCTCTATCGCTTTTCTCCCCTGAGGATTTGCATAAACCTGTTTCAATTCACCGGCAAACTGATCGAGTGAGGAGATCACGTCAGGTATTGCATTCAGATCGATAAGGGAAAGGGTTGCAGGACTGTCCTGTATCTCTGGCCTTATATAGCCATCGATAATGGAGATTCCATACTCTTTCGGATCCATGGAGGGGTTTTGCACCAGTTCACTGGCTATGATGGTGTAATTCCATCCAGAGGAGGGCTCTGTCTCTTCAGATGCAAGCAAATACCGTGCATGCCCTGATAAAGCACTGGCAACCTCAATCGTTCCCATCAGACAGGTATCAAGACCGATCAGATCAAAATGAATTCCTGATTCTGTCAGAGCTGCTTTTATGTCTGTAAGCGGGATATTACCGGTATCATAATTCTCATCAGGGAATGCTCCTTTATATGCCGCTCCGTGACCACTCATGATCAGATATTTTCGTTCAGCATCTTTCCACGGCTCGAGGAGTGATAAAAATTCCTGAAATGACTCCTTTGTGCCCATATTTGAATCAGGATACACCCGGGTGTAGGTATCCCATGAGTTATACCGGCCATTATCACGATAATCAGCGGTTGCATCAGCAAGGGAATACACCCGCATCCCCCGCCATCCCTCCTTGTCTGCTCCGCCATATGCGATGATAACCGTAAGGTCAGGATTCCCGTCCCCATATCCCTTCCGCATATCAAGAAGATTCTGGCTGATAAATCCATAGTCTCCAAGACGGTTTTCAGACTCAATGTCATTACCCACCAGATAACAGGCAAGAAGCGTCACGTTCTTATTGGACGGACCGGTACCAGATTCTGCACCGGCAAAACCGATTGGACCGGATAGAATCACTGTAATCAGCAGAACCAGAAAAAAGAGAGAGTAAAGGGATGGTTTTTTCATATGACAAAACCACCGGTTATTGCCGAAAGCCGCTCCCTGATATCTCCATCATCCGGATTGATGCGAAGTGCCTCCTGATAGGCATCCTGAGCTTCGTTTGTGCGGTTCATCTCCTCAAGCAGAATACCTTTCCTCTTCCAGAGCTCATATGAGGAGGGATTTTTCTCAATACCGTCGGTGATGATCTGGACAGCATTCTTTAGGTTTTCTGACTTTTCATACAGATCAGATATGGCAAGATATGCCTCAATAAAATAGGGATCGGCAGATACTGCCATATTAAGGCTTTTTAAAGCCCCGGCTTTATCACCCAGCCTGAATCTGCTCCTGCCCTCCCAATAATGCGCCGAAGGGGTTCCGGGGAGCAGATTCAGACTTTTCTGGCAGGCATCACGTGCCTTTTCATATGATCCATTTCCATAGAGTGCTGTTCCATATCCGGCCCATGCAAACGGATCGGTGTCATTGAGCAGCAGTCCTTTCTCGTAACTTGCAACTGCCTCTGGATAACGGGACAAGGATGTCAGGATGGTTCCCTGCAATATATACCCCTGCCATGCATCCGGATGTAAAAAGAGGAACTCGTCTATTGATGCAAGTGCCTGCTCCTGATCTCCTGATCCTGATTGTGCCCGTGCCAGTCCCAGCCAGCCTTCGAAAGAATCGGGATATGTATCAAGAACCTCACCAAATACCCTGGCAGCCTCTGGAAAGGAACCATTTTGGAGCAGGCGCTCACCCTCCGTAATGAGGGACTCAGCCGATGTACCATTTCCAAACGTTTCGGTAGTCAGGGTATTGAGAACTCCGGTAAAAAGACCTTTATCAATACTCCCCGGTGTGGAGGTGTTCTCACCCAGGACAGGGGTAATACACAGCAGAGAAAAACAACACCAGAGGAAAAAGGCGGTTCGCAGAAACAAAGAGGGTGGTCGTGACATTGTGACACCTATGAGGAGTTGGAATCAGACAGGATAAAAATTTCGAAAAATTGAATTTCTATGGGGTGCATGTCGGAACCGGGGTTACCTCCGGATACACTGAGGCACTCCCGGACTGACCGGATACTTGTTTTAATTCACTTAGAAATTTGGAGTAGTCTGCATTATCCGGTTCAAGAGACACGGCTTTTTGTGCTGCTGCCAGAGCATCCTGAACCGGAGCCCCGCTTTCATAGAGAATCTTTGCCTTTATATAATAATCAGAAGCCAGATACTGTGGATCATCATGGGTAATGACGAATTCTATGGATTGCAGGGCATCCTGATAATGCTTCAGATACCATTCAATCTGTGTTTTGAGTGTGTACAACGTTGCCATCTGATTATCCGACGCTGAACCGGTTGCAGCAGATATGGCATACTTTATCTGCTCCAGGGCCTCTTCTTCGCGGCCGTCATATCCCTGAAAGAGCACTTTTGCATAGCCGTACAAGGCGCGGAAATCAGATGAGTCTATCTGTAAAGCAGCCTTGAAATTCTGTTCAGCCTGGTTGTACTGCTTTTTCGTCAGATAGTCCAGTCCATCATTGATTAATTGATCTAATTCGCCCCCTGAACTGACCGGGACTGTGATTGGTGTCTGATATGGTTGGATGGTTGGCATCATCGTCGGTCGGAGAGTTGGCATTGAGGTATACCCTGCCATCATTCCCTGCGTCGGCATTACAGTCGGTTGTGGGTACTGCTGATACTGCGGGTAATAGGAGCCATAGGGATTATATCCGGTATACTGGGGGAACTGACCAGTCATCTGATAGGGGAGCTGATACCCGGTTGAACCATCCCAGCCATATGAATAGGGGGTCCAGAAATCCTCAGTATCATCATACATCGGCATACCAAAGACGTCATACACCATACCCGGATAATAGGAGTACCCGGGATAGTTCTTTTCTTCAGTATCACGCTCAATAAACGTAAAGGACTCAATCATCGGATCGATTACCGCTTTTTCCTCCTCATACTGCTCTGCGCGGTTTTCATAGATCGCAGAGAACCATCTGCCGTCTTTTACGGTTGTAATCGTGTATGTCCTGACGGGAGTGTCATTCCTGACCCACTGGTAATCAATAAAGAAGGCATCTGCATCTCCAAGAACTCCGGGCCCGCTTGATATCACAGACCCCTCAGGGAGAAGGTTTACTGATGATACAAGGTCTGATGTCAGGTTTTCAAGACTCTGCTTCGTTTTACGGGTCACTATGGTAATCATCGTGGCATTTGCCGGGGTCAGAACAGAAATCTCCCTCGTATCTGCATCAGCAGCATAGACAAGTGACGCACCTTCCGGATACGTAAAAGAAAACCCGGCGGTTGTGTCATTGTAGGTCAGATACGGAATTTCTTCAGCGGTACAAATACTACCGGTCATCAGGACAAGGACCATCCCGATGATAATTACCAAAAGATGAGAATAGGATCTCATACGGTAATCTTACATCAAAGAGCTTATAATTATGGGTAATCAGGCAGACAGGGAGCCAGACATACAATAAAAACCACATGCATATAATTTCGAATCTCATATTACCCTTTTCTGTCCAACTCTTTCTAGAATGGTCTTTCGGGAATACGTCATCATGGCATATCATTGGGAGAAAACACAATGAAGATTCTGCATACCTCAGACTGGCATCTGGGTAGTCAGATCTGCGGACGAAAACGATACGAAGAGCATGAACAATTTCTCTCATGGCTGTTGTCCCTTATGAACCGGGAAGGGGTTGATGTCCTCATCGTTGCAGGAGACATTTTTGATACAACCACCCCTCCAAATCGATCCCTGGAACAATATTACCAGTTCCTTGCCAGGGCGTCAACATCCTCCTGCAGGCATATTGTCATTACCGCCGGGAACCATGACTCTCCCTCGCTTATCGCTGCACCCAGAGAACTCTGCAAATACCTCAATATTACCGTTATCGGAAGTGCTCCAAAAAAACCGGAGGAGATGGTGCTGGTGTTCAATGACCAGGATGGCATGCCGGAGCTGATTGTCTGTCCGGTACCATATCTTCGGGACCGGGATGTCAGGACCACCCAGGCTGGGGAGAGTCCGGAAGAGAAGACGGCGAATCTGCTTGCCGGTATCAAGGCACAATACCATGCCATCGGCAGATGTGCAGAGATGATGCGGGAAAAGATCGGGCCAATCCCGATCATCGCAACCGGTCACCTGTTTGCTGCGGGGGGGATGACGAGGGAAGATGACGGCAGCAGGAATCTCTACCTTGGAACACTCGCCTGTGTCGGGGCTGATGCCTTTCCCCCCTGCATCGATTACCTGGCACTTGGTCATCTGCATCTCCCACAAAGAGTCTGTGGCAGTGATCGGATACGGTATAGTGGTGCGCCATTAGGAATGGGATTTGGAGAGGCGGGTCAGACCAAATCGGTCCTGATGCTTGATGTTCATGATTCGCGAACCATGTCGATCCGGGAGATTCCGGTCCCGGTATTTCATCGTCTCTCAAGAATAGCCGGAACGCTTGATGAGGTAATGCATAACCTGGATTGCATGAAGACGGAATCAGTACCGGTTCTTGTTGAGGTACTTTTGCAGGATTCCCAGAAAATTCCGGATGCACATGAGAGATTTCAGTCATTTTGCGAAGGAACACGAGTAGAAGTACTGCGGGTCAGACCGTACCGCCTGCCAGGCCAGGTTCTCCATCCATCCCATCCTGAGGAATCGCTTGCTGAGCTCTCGCCCGAAGATGTGTTTATGAGGCGGATGGATGCTGCCCAGATCACCGGTGATGATCGCGATGAACTGCTTGCATCATTTCGGGAGATTTACAGGTTGGTTCTGGAAGAAGACATGACTGCGGAGTACCAGCGATGAAGATTCTGAAATTGAAATTTTCAAATCTGAATTCTCTCGCCGGAACATGGGAAATAGATTTTACAAATCCTGCATTCACGTCATCCGGTATCTTTGTGATCACAGGACCGACCGGATCAGGAAAGACAACCATCCTTGACGCTATCTGCCTGGCACTGTATGGCAGAACCCCCCGGCTTGACAAGGTTACCAAAGCGAGTAATCACATCATGACCCGGCACACCGGTGAATGCTCGGCTGAAGTGGTGTTTGAGTCCCAGAAAGGGAGATTTATCTGCCACTGGAACCAGAGAAGAGCCAGAAATAAGCCTGATGGGGAACTTCAGGCACCACAGCATGAGATCAGCAATGCCGATACCGGAGAGATTCTTGCTTCAAAGATACAGCAGGTCAGGGATATCGTCAAAGAAGTAACCGGTATGGACTATGATCAGTTTACCAAATCAATTCTTTTAGCCCAGGGGGAATTTACCACATTTCTTTCAGCATCTGAAGATGACAGAGCCCCGATTCTGGAACATATCACGGGAACTGACATCTACTCAAAACTCTCCAAAAAAACACATGAACGATACACACAAGAAAAAAATCTGCTCGAACAACAGAACCGGGAACTTGACATTATCTCGGTCCTCTCCCCGGAGGAAATAGAGCATATCAGGCAGGAGATAGAGGAACTGAAAAGATCCATCGCTGAAAAGGACGCGGAAATCACACGAACCAGTGGTGCTCTTCGGTGGATTGAGACGCTTCAAACAATCAGACGTGAGATAGGAGACCTTGAGATAGATGCACTCCGCCTGGCAGAAAAAAAAGCTGCATTCGAACCCTCACGAGAAGCACTGGTAGCAGCACAGAAAGCAGCCACATTCGAGGGGTTGTATGCTTCACTCATAGTACAGCGAAAAACCGTGAGGATGGATACAGAAAAGAAGGATCAGACGACCGTTGAGTTGGAAATCCTGCAAAAAACCCTTCCTGATATTGAAGCAGCGGTGCAAACTGCCCTCGCCAGGGTGGAACAGGCAGAAAAAGAACGCGACGATGGAATTGCCCTTATCCACACAATTAGGGCACTTGATGATGCAATCAAGAAGGAGGAGGCAGAAGCGATACAATGGAATGAAGAATTGAAAGGTCTTCAAAACCTCCTGAAGACCTACATCACGAATCAGGATCAGGCAAAGAAACGGGAACAGGAGATCCTGAATGATAAAAGCAAGGCTGCATATTATATCAGTCAGCATGCATCCGATGCCACCATCAGGGATCTCTATTCAGGAATTGAGCAGAAAATAAAACTGATAGAGGAAGAACTCAGTACTATCGGCAAGGAAAAGCAAGAGTGCATCAGGCAGAAAGAACAACTTCAGAAACTGAAACTGGACCTTGACGCGTATCGAAGGAAGAAGGATGAGCAAAAGGACCTGCTTCTTAAGAAAGAGGAAGAACAACAAAAGTTCGAACAAACGCTCACAACCATCCTTTCAGGGTCGTCTCTTCCAGACCTTCGGAAAAGCCGGGATGAGTTACGAATCCGCAAAGACCAGCTGAGCCAACTTGGAGATGTATCCACAAACATAACAGAGATATCTGCAAAACTTGAAAATCTCATACAGAAACAGGATGATCTGACTCATTTTCTCCAGGCATCAGAATATGAAAAAGAAGGGATCGAATCAGATCTCAGGCAGCGTCAGGAAATTCTGAATATAAAACGAACCAATGCAGTTCTTGCTGCAAAGGTCAGGGACCTTAGCAGGGAGCGGGAGCTGTTACGAGACGGAGAACCCTGTCCCCTTTGTGGATCGCTTCAACACCCGTATGCATCAGGTATTAAGATACAGCCGGATGAGGTCATGCGGGAACTTGCGGAGGAAGAGAAGAGAATTCAGGACCTGAACCGGCGACTGACAGCCATATCAGCAGCAATCGCACAAAAGGAAGAGGAAATCAGGAGGTGTCGGGAGGATATCACAGATTGTGAAACAAAGCGTGCGGCTCTTCAGGTGACATGGAACGAGGGGACAGATACCCTGGGAATCAACCCAAAGACTGATGAAAAATCACTCATCACACATATGAATGCGATGGCATCTGAACTCCGGTCCCTTGATACAAGAATTCATGATGCTGAGGTGTGCGAGGAACAGATACGAAAGCAAACACAGGTAATTTCAAAGGCCAGGGAACTCCTGATTACCCTTGAGCAGGAATGCCTGGAGAAGGAGTACGAGACAGCCTCCATGCAGAAGATAAGAGAGGAACAAAAAGCCAAAATATCGGCATGTGAGACGAGGGTTGATCGCTACCTTGAAGAAATCAAACCGGTTCTTGAAGATCTTGGATATATAATCACCCGGGAGACCAATACTGCGGCAGTCCTCCAAAGTCTGCAGAACCGGCAGAAAAAATATCAGGAGGAAGAGGACCGGATAAAGTCATGTGATGATCAGCTGGCAATCATAAAAACTGAAATCAGCGAGATCCAAGGTAAGATCTCAGAAAAGACTGATGAGATCACCAGACTATCCGTGCGAATCAGGGAAAAAGAGGGCATACTCCTTACTTTACGCAATGAACGAAAGCATAAGTATGGAGAGAAAGATCCAGAGAGCGAAGAAAAACGGCTTTCTGATACCGTAACAAAGGCCAGGGAGATACGGGATGCAAAACAGAACGAGAGAAATCAACTCGTGAACCGAATACATTCACTCGATAGCCTGCGTCTTGATCTTGAGAAGCGGATTCTCACCACACAATGTGATCTGGAAAAACACCTGACCGAATTTTTGACTCGGATCAGGGAGGCTGGATTTGCAGATGAATCGGCCTATATCGCCGCCCGGATGTCTCCGGAAGAGTTTACAAAGCTGCAAAAGAGATGGGATGAACTAAAGGCCGACCAGACAAAGATAGATGAGCATATGAAACGGGCACAGCAGCGGTATGAAGAGGAAGTTCAGAAAAATCTCACGACTAAAGACGCTGTGGAGATACAGGAGGAACTGAGAGTATTTCAGGAGCAAAAAGAATACTATCTTGCTGAAATCGGGAAAAATCAGGAGAAACTCTCCAGACATGACGAGATGATGAGACATCTTGGTGAGAAGATTGCTGCCAGAGACAGACAGGCTCGTGAGGTGGAGCGATGGTACAAGCTCTCTGACCTGATCGGGTCCTCCGATGGGAAGAAATTCCGGGTTTTTGCCCAGGGCCTTACCTTCCGCATTCTTCTTGCCCATGCTAATGAACATCTGCGCCGGATGACCGACCGGTATATCCTCGTTCAGGACAGGAATCTTCCCCTTGATATGCAGGTCATCGATACCTGGCAGGGAGGAATTGAAAGGTCGGTCAGGAACCTCTCCGGTGGAGAGATGTTCATGGTCAGTCTTGCCCTGGCTCTGGGCCTCTCTGGTATGGCAAGTCAGAACGTCAGGGTTGATTCCCTCTTTCTTGACGAAGGCTTTGGAACCCTTGACAGTGAGGCGCTTGAGACCGCTCTCCTGACATTATCCGGTCTTGAGCAGGAGGGAAAACTCATTGGAGTCATCTCCCATGTACCGGCACTGAAAGAGCGGATCCCTGTCAGAATAACAGTCGAAAAAGGACCAAACGGACGGAGTAAGATCCTTCTACCTGATTACTCCTGAATACTGAAACATTTATTTTCCTGGACAACCTTTTTCAGGTATGGTAAAGGCATTGTGGTATGGTGGAATGCTCCTCCTGCTCTTCGGGTGCATTCCCCTGGGTATAAGCGGAGCGGCCACAGACTCGTCCTATGTGTATGGTCATCCCCCGAGTGCAGGGAACATCGTCTTAAACTTTGATAATACCGGGAATGATCGTGACGCCGTTGTCATCGTCACCCTTGGCGGTAATGCAGACCCGCTGTATGCGATCTACATTCCAGCAGAAGATTATGGCAGTATTAAGAGCATTGGTCAGGGGAGATTTGATGTGTATTTTGAGCTCGGTGTAGACTGGGATGAGAGAAACCGGATCTTCCAGGACGGGAAATTTTATAAGATCTCAACCCCGGTGATCCTGAAAGACAACAAGGATACATACACCGTGTATCTCTATGACAAAGAAGGGAAACCAAAGCGAATAAAAGAGATAACGCAAAAAGAGATGCCAGATATCAGACCACGTATCTAATTCCTTTTTTATCCTTATTTTTCATATTGTTTATATAACTAGGATACCTGTATTCCATTTTAGCAATTTTGCAGCATCTTTTAATATCACCCGGTGATTGTTCTCAATAGATATGAATAAAACCTTTTTTGTGTTACAAACCTAGATATTTAATTATGAAATGGCATGAACACTGCCAGTATATGGAACTCCCCCGTGAATACCCGGTTACCGAACTTGCCAGATTTCATGGCCATCTGGGACCTTTTATTGTACTTGGATACCGGATGGGGCGATATGCATTACAGAGACTGGGGGATAATCCATTTGCGTTAAAGGCTATCGTCTATTGCTCCGGGAGCACACCCCAGTCATGCCTTGCTGACGGAATTCAGCTGGGAAGTGGATGCACGCTTGGAAAAGGCAATATCGAGATTATAAAGTCAGATACTGTGTACAGTGAATTTTCATCTGACGGAGAAAAAATACGTCTAAAACCTCTTCCATTCAAACAGCTTCCACAGGATACCCCTGAGTATGAACTTGAGATCGAGCGGTATGCTGCTGAGCTGTACACCCTTGCGGACGACCAGCTCTTTACGGTTGAGGTCCTCCCATGAGCAGAGGATCCAGCGAAATTATTCATCTTGAGAGAGTCTGGACCACCTATGAAGGCGCAGACCTTCCGGTTATAAAGGACATCACACTTGGGATAAAACCTGGCGAATTTGTCGTGATAGGCGGACCAAACGGTGCAGGAAAGACGACGCTTCTTGAGACCATCGCCGGACTGCTTCCGGTCATATATGGCAGGGTTGAAGTCTGTGGGTATGATGTCATAAAACACGGGTGTGCTGCACGAAAGAAGATAGGGTATGTTATCCAGAACTTTGACTTTCATCCGTTCACCCCATTTACCGTTGAAGAAGTCGTCCTGATGGGGCGGTATGGAAAGATAGGATGGCTGAAGCGGCATACAAGTCAGGACATGGATAAAGTCCGGTCGGCCATTCAGCAACTGGGTCTGACCCTCATGCAGAAGAACCAGATTGGAAAACTCTCCGGAGGTCAGCAGCAAAAGGTACTTATTGCACAGAATCTTGCAAAAGACCCCGAAGTTCTCCTGCTTGATGAACCATTCAGTAATCTGGATATGGTGACGAGAGAAGAGGTCAGCAGACTCCTCTGTCAGATAGCTGACAGCGGCATTCCGGTTCTCATCGTCTCGCACGCCTTTGATGCCCTTCCTGACCGGGACATCAGGGTGATCGTTATGCAGAATGGTTCCATCATTCTCAATCAGCTCACACATCCGTCGATGGTTGGAGAGCTGGTCCGCTCTGCTTCGGTGGCAGCCTGATGCTTGAATTCCTTATCCCGAATAATGTCATGTGCCATGCAGTGGAGGCGATGCTCTTTGCCTCCCTTGGGTGTGCTCTATTGAGTGTATTAATTACCCAGATGAACATCTCATCAATCGGATTTACCATGTCCCATGCCGCATTTGCAGGGGGGTCAGTCGGGGCATTCTTTGGGTACGCTGTCCTTCCGTCAGCAGTTTTTGTGAGTATTCTGACTGCCTTTCTTATGGGGCCGTTAAGTGACCGAACGAGAATGCATACCGATACCACGCTTGGGGTACTGTTTGGTACTATGATGGCAGTAGCTATCTTTTTTATATCACTGATGCAGGGCACGGGGAAAGGGTTTGAGGCAAGTTCACTCCTCTATGGGAATGTCATCTCTCTTTTTCGTGAGGAGATCTATGCACTGGCACTCATTACCAGCATCATTTTCATGTTCCTTGTCATCTTTTACAAAGAAATAACAGCAATTATTTTTCATAAGCGTCTTGCCGAGATAGCTGGGATCCGGGTAAAACCGGTATATTATGGCATCCTGTTTCTGATATCAGTCATGGTAGCCTTGAGCATTCCGATTGTCGGGGGCCTTTTGCTCTATGTCTGGCTGGTCACCCCTGCCGCTATAGCCTACCAGTTCTGTAACACCATGAGGAATATGTTCATCATGGCACCGGTTATCGCTGTTATCATCAGTTTGACCGGTGCGGTAGGTGGAATAGTATATGCTCTCCCAGTAGGTCCTCTCACTGCGGTATTATTCAGTCTCCTTTTTATAGGTGCTGTGGCAATTTCACCAAAAAGGAGAGTTATATTTCATAATCATTAATACGAAAAATGGGTAAGTAATAATTATGAGGCATTCAGGATTATTTGTTATTCTGGGCATCATCATTGCTCTTATTCCAGGAGCATTGGCCTTGAATGTTGTGACCACCACCAGTGTCCTCTGGGATCCGGTTCAGGAGATCGGTGGCGATGCTGTGCATGTCGTATACATCGCTGATCCGACTGTATGCCCACACCTGCAGGGCGATATTCTCCCCGGCCTTATCCAGAAGAATGCAAAGGACCTGGAAACCGCGGACCTGTTTTTAGCTCACAATTCAAGCATGGATCTTGCAACCATGCAGGCGATTGAGAAGTTCCGTGAATCAAACGGCTTTGGAAAGACCAATTGGAAGATTTTAAAGCCAGATGCAGCCTGGAACACCCCTGAATCAGCGCAGGAACTTGCAGACACCGTTCTTGGATGGCTGAAGGCAGCAGATGGAGCCAATGCAACGGCATACGAGAAAGCTGCACAGGCATACAAGGAAAAGATTGCCGCTGCAGGGAACCTGACTGATGAGGAAAAGAGCCTGCTTTCCAAGAAGTACGCAGTTGTCATGGCATGGCAGCGTGAGCCGGTAGAGAAATGGCTTGGTCTGAACGTGGTAGACTTTTTTGCACCTGAATTTGCATTTGGTGGAAACAAGACTCCGGCAAAGGTTGTAGAATCTTTAAAAGCAGATCCCGCGAAACTCTATGCAATTGACCTGCTTCCGGGTGGCGGGAAGATGTATGTGATTGAGAATATGCAGTCCGGTGAGATGGCGAAGGGAATTGCAGAAGCACTTGAAGATATGGCAATTTATGCAAACCGGGTCGTATTTACGAACTTCCCGAAATCAGTTGAGGGTGTTGACTCGATTCCGGACGTGCTCACATACAACAAGAACCTGGTTCTTCAGTAACTCCTTTTTTTTCTCCTGATTCTATAGAGATAATTTTCATATAGGTTATTACCTAATGTAATATCGTACTACTGTGATGACCTCTCCGAGGTGGGAGTACGCACATACATAGTATCAACCGATTCATCATTGCTCAGAGAGCACCATTACCAAAATCACCCCAAACAGGTTCTGCCGATCCTGCATGGTCATCACATACCCACCTCAAAAAACTGATGTGATTATTAAGACATTTCTTGCATATCTCGTTGGACCGGCTGAAATAGTTCTGTTCCCCCCACTGTCAGCAGGTACAAAGCAACACCAAGCATAATAATCGTAGAGCCTGATGGAATATCAAAGACCCAGGAGAGGAAGATGCCTCCGGCGGTCAGAAGCATGCTTATGGCTGTTGCACCGATCATCATGCCCTTTAGTGTCTTTGAAAAAGGCCGGACGATTGCTGCCGGGAGTGTCAGGAGCGCAATAACAAGGATAATCCCAGCTACCTGGATGAGAACCACCACTGACACCGCAATCAGAACGAGAACCAGAAGATGCAGTCCACGGGTGGGGAGGTTTGAAATGGCAGCATATTCTGGATCAAATGCCAGTGCCTGCAATACCGGGTATAATATGAGAAAGAGCAGTACGATGCATATTCCAAGAAGGCTAATTGTCATCAGGTTCCCGGGTGTAACAAGGAGGATGTTCCCAAACAGATAACTGAAAAGATCAGGGGTATATCCGTGAGTCAGAGCCAGACAGAGAATGCCAAAGGCCATCCCCCCGGCCCAGAAAGCACCAATAAGCGTGTCAATATGCTCTTTTGCCCGCTCCACCAGCCCCCAGATAAGGGCTGCAATCCCGAGGGTAAACCAGAAGGCACCGGCAAGTGGATCTATACCAAGAAGGTACCCAAGGCCGATACCACCAAATGCTGCATGGGAAATCCCGCCGGCAACTGAAATCATATGTTTTACCGTTATGTAACTTCCGATGATCCCGCAGATGACTGATGCTATAAGACCGGCAAGGAGAGCAGATCGAAAAAATTCAAACCCAAGTGCCTCTATCATGAATCATCTCCATGCCGCTCAAGTACCCGGTGGGGGATATCCCCGTGGGTGATAATGTCAACAGGACATCCATATGTCCGGGCGATCATCTCCGGGGAGACCTGATCACTTTCGTGCATGAATAACCGACGGTTCAGACATGCAACGCGATTTACGTGGCGTGAAACAACACCAATGTCATGCGTAATCATGAGGATGGTGATATCTCTGGAGAGAGAGGTGAGCAAATTATAAAAATGCTCTTCGGTCGGGGTATCAACATAGACGGTCGGTTCGTCAAGGATGAGAATCTCGGGATTTCCCGCAAGTGCCCGTGCAATCAGGGCTCGTTGCCGCTCTCCGCCCGAGAGTTCTTTCACCGGACGGTTCCCGAGTTTCTCTGCAGAGAGCCGAGATAATGCATGCTGTGCAGCACGGTGATCCTCAGGGGTGTACCTCCTCATAAATCCGGTCTTATTCCCCATTCTCCCGGTCAGGACCATCTCATGAACCGTTATCGGAAAGGAGAAATCAAATGCATGCGACTGGGGAACATACCCGATTTTGGCCCTGGTTTTCGGGCATGCCGGCTCTCCAAAGAGAAAGATTTCTCCGCTATACGGGACA
>NZ_DAONKG010000010.1:0-22473 GCF_035406105.1 Methanospirillum sp. | reverse complement strand
GCTCTTGACGTCATGCCGATCCTTACCATTGATCTGGGCACTGATCTGGTTCCTGCCCTTGCCCTTGGATCAGAACCTCCGGAACCTGGAATCATGGATAAACCACCAAGAAACCTTAATGAGCATGTCATTACCCGCTCTCTTCTTTTGCGATCATATCTCTGGCTTGGACCTATCCAGTCCCTTGCAGTACTGTCAGCGTTCTTTTATCAGTACTGGACAAACGGGTACTGGGGGAGATTTTTCGATCTTCCCGCAGAAGGCCCGCTCTACCATTCAGCGGTTGGCATGGCTCTTGCAGCGGTTGTCACAACTCAGATCGGAAATGTCCTTGCACACCGGACTGAGCGTAGTTCCATCTTCAAAGTCGGTTTTTTCACAAACAAAATGGTCTGGGCCGGTATTGCCAGTGAACTGATAATCATTCTCATTGTCCTTTATGTACCATTATTCCAGGAAATCATAGGAACAGCACCATTCCCGGTTGAGAACTGGCTGTTTCTGTTTGCCTGGGCACCTGTTCTGCTCCTTGCGGAGGAGTTGAGAAAAGGAGTTATTCGAATGATTGAACAGAGAAAAGAAGTGATTCATCATCAGGAGGGGTAATATGAAGATCATCATCATCGGATGTGGCCGGATGGGATCCGGACTTGCAATACGTCTTGCCCGGTCCCATCATGATATTACGGTTGTGGATCAGGATTCTCAGTCCTTTGACCGTCTTGGTCCGTATTTTCAGGGAAAAGTTCTCAATCAGGATGCTCTGGATAGAAAATCCTTCATTGAGGGAGGAATAGAAAAAGCCGATGGACTTGCGGCAGTCACTGGAAATGACGCGGTTAATATCGTCGTTGCCCGGGCAGCTAAACAGATGTTTCGTGTTCCCAAAGTCATCGCCCGAACTCATGATCCCCGGTATGCCGAGCTCTATCATAAGCTTGGTATTCAGACCGTTACCAATGTCTCCCTAGGGATAGAAAGAATATCTGAACTTTTAACATTTTCGACCCTTGATATCATTCATGGGATTGGAAACGGCGAAGTGGGGATTGTCCGGTATGATATTCCTCCGCTCCTTGCAGGACATCCGATCAAAGATCTGACTGTACCTGGCGAGATGATTATACTCTCATTGACAAGGAAGGGAAAAACAAGTATCCCTACGCTGGGCACAATACTGGAAAAGGGAGATATTCTGCATATCGCTGTTGAAGAACATGCAGTGGATCGGCTCAGAACAGAAATGCGAACCGTGGGAGGGGGATGATGGGTCTTACTGTTCTTATCGCCGGTGGAGGAAAAGTAGGAACTTATCTCGCGAAGATTCTAAGAGCGAACGGGCATACTGTGACGATTCTGGAGGGAATGGCTGATGAATGGGACCGTCTTGAAGCAGAGATGCCAGGGATTCTGGTCAAAGGAGAGCCGACTGATCCCCATGCACTCATCACCGCCGGTATTAAAAATGCCCACGTCGTTGCTGCTGTGACCAGATATGACGAGATGAACCTTGTCATCACAAGTCTTGCAAAATTTGAGTTCAGGGTAAAACGGACAATTGCCCGGGTCAATATCCCGCGAAATGCCTGGCTTTTTACCAGGGAAATGGGGGTGGATGTGATGGTAAACCAGGCAGATCTGATGGCTCATCTTATCGCACGGGAGATGACCGTGGGTGATATGATGACCATGCTTAAGCTTCGGACCGGTGAATACTCTTTAGTTGAACATATCGTGACCACAGGGTCAGCTGCATCAGGAAAGGCCATAAAGGATCTTCATCTCCCAGAGGAATGCGTTCTCTCTGCTATCATACGGAATAATAAGCTTGTTATTCCACGTGGCAATATCGTCCTTCTTCCCGGCGATGAGGTCCTGACTGTCGCTCATGAAACAGTTATCGAACAGGTGAGAAAAGTTCTTGAGGAACCTTCTCTCTGAATTCGCTCCAACCGGTTCTTCACCGTGTATGCACAATACTATCCATGAATTACCTGATCATAGATACTGAAACTACTGGTCTTCCAAAAGAAGAGAAAGACCCGTTTCATTATCCGGAGTACTGGCCGCGGCTCGTTCAGCTGGCATGGATACTGACTGATGGAGATTCGATTTTAAAACAGGTGAATTGTATTGTTTCTCTTTAAAGAACCATTTGAGAATGCCCACGATGCCGGTGCTGATGTTATGGCCTGTATGCGATGTTACCTGGAACTGAAAAACCGCGGCCTCTTTCAGGAACTCTGGGAAAAGCCTGTTCCCAAAGAGAAAAAATGGAAGAAACGGGTTCGTATGTATTATTGATTGAAAATAACTCCGAGAGATGCGTTTTAAATTATTCAGTACGGTATTTTCCCTGGGGAACAATAATTTCAAATCGTGCCCCTTTTCCATATATGCCCGTCTCCTGTATCCTGATACCAGTGATTGCAAGAACCTCACTAACAAAATACAGCCCCAGACCCTTTTTCACATCGTTCCTTCTGGTGAACAGATATTCCTTCAGATCATCAGGAATACCCTGTCCGTTATCCTCAAATACAATGACAAGATCAGTCTCCTGCATTTTGGTATAGATATGGAGTCTTGTTATGGTATCTTTCCCATGCGTGACAAGGTTTTGGGCAAGGTTGGAAAATGCCTTTTCAAGAAGGGGATCAGCATACACATAAACTCCTTTTATCTCCTCTATTCGTTCAATGTGAGAAAGATCCAGATGGGATATTGCAAAGAGATAGACCTGAAGTACGTTCTGCCAGTGTGCGGGTTTTATACCCATATCCTGATAATCTTTTGCAAATTCAATAGACTGCGATACTTTCTTTACAATATTTTGTTCCCTCTCAATAAGGGAAATGATTCCCGCATCAGGGATCATATCTTTCTGGACTTCCAGGTATCCTGATAAGGTAAAGACATAATTTCTGATATCCTCAAATGTGATTGCATTTAATAGACTCAGTTTATTCCTTGCCCTTTCAAGTGCTTCTTCAGCCCGTTTCCTGTCGGTGATATCCCTGGCAACTGACTGGAACTCTGAAATAAATCTAGATTCTGAGAATATCCCCCTGATTGTGACATTCAACCATTTTTCCTCGCTATCAGGTACCAAAAATTTTTGTTCAAAGGTAACCATTGGGTTTTCTTTAGCCAGGGAAGAGATCCGGTTCAAAAGTTCTGAAGCAAATGCTGCAATACCTGAAAAGGTAAGACCTGATCTGACAATTTCATCCCGATCAGATTTAAAAAAGGAACAAAAGGCATCATTTACAAAAAGGACCTTCCCATCCGGATTGAAACGAAGGATGAGTTCAGTCTGGTCCTCGACAACACTCCGGTATTTTTGTTCACTCTTCCGAAGTTCCTGCTCGTATGTTGCAAGAGAATTATAACTCTTTCTCAGTTCTTCTTCGTTTGCAGTCAGTTTTTCATATGCTTCATGAAGATCTCTGTTTTTCTGAATTAATTCCTGCTCAAATTTCTTCTGTTCAGTAACATCAATCAGGGTTGCCAGCGTCTGACCTGTTCCGGGCATCTGGGTAACGCTGATCAGAATATCCCGAATCTCCCCAGAATAGGTTTTAAACCTGAAATCATACATATTAGGGACATTTTTGTCCCCTGACTGCCGTCGTTTGTTAAAAGTTATCATCCGGTCCAGATCTTCCTGGTTTGCAACGAATTCAGTCCATTTTTTCTTTCCAACAACCTCTTTTTGGGAGTACCCCCAGAGTTCTTCGAATTTTTTATTGATGAGTGTAATAGTACAATCTTTCTCAACAAGTATTAGAGGATTTTCTGAATGCTCAAATATGGTGCGGTACTGCTCCTCTGAAATCCGAAGTTCCTCACGGGCGAGGGTCAACTCAGATATACGAAGTTCAAGATCCAGATATGTATCACGGAGGTTTTTTTGCATTCGTGCGATACCACGGGCAAGAATTCCAATTTCATCAGGCCTGGATATCTCATATATTTCTGTCTCCAGGTTTCCATGACCGATTCTGTCTACCGTGGTTGTAAGATTTAAGATTGGATCAGTCAGGTACCTTGACAGGAAAAATCCTAGAAGGATGGAACAGATTACGCCAATTATCAGGGCTGCAAGAGTGATCTGAATCATCCGTGTGATATTTTCAAATGCCTCACTGGTTGGAAGTTCGGTAATGACTGCCCAATCGGTCCCCTCAATCGGTGCATATGATCCAATGACTTCTTTACCCTGTAATCCTATATAGGAAGAAATTTTGTCTTTTTTGGTCATCTGCCCGGAAACAAATTCCTGAACCGGCGGATAGGCAGTCATGAGAGTTCCATATTTCTCTAATATCTCTGAAATTGTTTTATAGGCGATAAAATGCCCCTTATTATCAACGACATAGGCATACCCGCTCATTCCCATATCTATCTTTTCAATCATCTTCCAGAGGGATAGAATTCGTGCCGTTCCCTTCAATACATGGGTGACAGAACCCTGTTCATTTATTACTGGAATTGCGATATCCACTGAAATTAAACCGGTGTTCGGGTAGATATAAAT
Source organism: Methanospirillum sp. (assembly GCF_035406105.1). Taxonomy (GTDB): domain Archaea; phylum Halobacteriota; class Methanomicrobia; order Methanomicrobiales; family Methanospirillaceae; genus Methanospirillum. The sequence continues at coordinate 17,933 of NZ_DAONKG010000010.1, read as the reverse complement.
GGGAGAGAATGCTGGTTCCCCGTTCCTTGCACGGATAAAGAGTGGATCTGATGAGAGATTGCCAAGTTCGTAGGGCATATATGTGTAAAATCTGGATAATTTAAGGATTTCATGACCGTCAGGAGTAAGAACCGAACATTCATGGAACATCTTCTTTTTATCGGTGAGGAGATCTATGAGGATCTCTTTTTGCCCGCTTAAAGGCAATGATGAAAAATGCGAACTTTTAGCAACTATCTGAAGATTGTCGGCTAGACCGGAAAAATAGGTAGATATGGTCATGCTGACTTCTTCTGCCATAGTTTTCTGATTCTGATGGATAATTTTTTCCTGCTCGGAGTAGGCTAACCAGATGATGCCACACCCGACAGCGAGAACCATCATGATTACCAGAAGAACAATACTGATTACTGTGCGAGTGCTAATCCGTTTGAGTGGCGGTATATAATTTTGAGATTCCGGTTTATTCATGATCTGCGGGTGAATAATCCTGTTACATCTGAATCAGCGTAATGTTCAGGCCATACCGTCTTCCATGTCCCATTCCGTACCTGCATGATGGTAAGGCGGGAGAAGTCATTTTGTCCGTTGGGACCAAAGGCTATCATATCATCGGGCAGGAGATTTTCCGAATATGTGGTAATATTCGTCGTTGAAAGAGCATTTCGGATATCTTTCCTCTCAAGGGTGACTGATCGATTAAGTGCATCCTCTAAAACAAGAACTGCCTGGTAGGTATAGGCACTGGCTCCGGAGAGATTTACTCCAAATCTGTTATAATATCTGGAATTTAATTCCCTGACCGCAGGAAGCGAATATACAAGTTCAGATATTGAATACATACCTTCTGCCTTGTCATGAAGGCTATCAATAAAACTCTGGGAAATTGTCCCCCCTCCGGAATCAATAACTGGGCCTGTATATCCTGCATCCCTGAGTTCCTGAACGATAAAAACCCCATCTTTCAGGTATGTAGTGGTAAAAATCGCATCAGGTTTTTCGTCTGCCACCATTCTGATAGTATGCAAAAAGGAGCTTACATTTGATGGTACATAACTGGTTTCACTGATTATGGTAAAACCTTCTTTTTTCAGAAATGTATGCTCTGAAAGGGCTGCACCAGTCCCGAACGCTGAATTTTCATAAATTAGTGCTACCCTCTGTATGGGAGTCTGGAAAATCCGGTTCAGGGCTTTTAGGAATTGAACCTTAGTATATGCATAATCATCAACAGAAGGAATAATACGGAAGGTGTATGCAAATCCCCGTTCGATAATAATATCAGACACACCGGTATTTACGATAAAAGGAGTTTTATATTGCTCTGCAACCTGTGTGGCAGCAATAGCAACCGTACTCTGGTATGCTCCGATTATTACCCGTACCTGTGCATCATGGATGAGCTCCTTCGTCTTTTGAGCTCCGATAGTAGCATTTCCTTTCGAATCTGCAATATAATACTCGAGTAAACGGCCACCTTTTGATTGTATACCCCCATTTTTATTAATTTCGTCGATGGCGAGGAGAGATCCGTTCAGACATTCATACCCCCGTGCAGAGAATTCACCGGATAAGGGGAGGAGTATACCGATACGAATGGTCGCATTTGTCTCTGTGTTTTCATGATGGATGCACCCACCAGAAAAACAGGTACACATAATGCAGAATATCAGAAATACCGGGATATACATCTGAAGAACCTGAGTCGGGGCGGGTCCTTTAGTCATTGAGTATGGAAGATAATTCACGAAGAAAGTATAAGTATGTACTCAATTTGTTCTCTCGGTTTCCAAAATTATTATATATAGCTGTTGGGAGTGTCAGTCATATCCGACCCTTTTTTTAGAAAGGAAGTATAACGATATAGTATCCTTGGGGAGTTTCATGATAACACTTCGCTTCATAAGAGCACTGTCCTGCATATGACGATCATAAAAATTCTGCTTGTAGACGATCAGCCGGAACTACTGGACATTACGCGTCTGTTTCTTGAAAAAGGGGGTGATATCGCGGTTGATACAAGCACATCGGCTCTTACTGCGATAGGTATGCTTCGTGAGAAAAAATACGATGCCATCGTCTCTGATTATGAGATGCCCCAGATGGACGGGATAGAATTTTTAAAGACCATCAAACGGATGGGACTAGAAACACCCTTTATTATCTTTACCGGAAGAAGCAGGGAAGAAGTCGTTATTGAAGCATTAAATTCTGGTGCTGATTTTTATCTGCAGAAAGGATCCGAACCACGGGTTCAGTTTGCTGAACTGCGGAATATGATTCACCAGGCTGTTATGCGAAAGCGGATCGAAGAAGCCCTCATCCAATCTGAAACCAATTATAAAACCCTTGTTGAATGTACCCAGGATTCTATTTATATGGTAGACAAGCGGGGACGATATCTCTTCATGAATTCTCATCACAAGAATCGTCTGGGAATTGGCGATAAGGATTTTCGTGATTATAATTATGAGGATCTTCACTCTGATGAAGAGACGATCCAGTTCTTAGAGCTTATCAAAACAGTCATCGAGGAGAGCAGGCCCCTTCATAATGAATATAAAAAGGGTGACCGGTGGTTTGTCAGGACTATCAGTCCGGTCAGAAATGAGATTCTTGGGATGACGATTGCTGCAACCGTTATATCAACGGAGATCACCCACACCAAACGGCTTGAAAGGACAGTCAGCAACCTGGAAGAGTATTATAAAATTCTCGTTGAAGCCATGCAGGACTCTGTCTATGCCGTCGATCCTGAGTGCCGGTACCGGTTTATGAATACTCATCATCAGAAAAGGCTTGGGATTGATGGAGATTACATCGGCACCCATTACAGAGAATATCATGATATTGAGGCAACAGAGCGGTTTACTTCATATATTCAGAAAGTAGTTATGACGAAAAAACCGGTATGTGAACGGTATAATGAAGATACCCGGTTTTTTGTCAGGACATACAGTCCGATCATAGATCCTGAAACAGGAAATGTTCAGGAGATAGTGGTCATATCAATCGAACCTCATGACCGGATAGATACATAACCTATTCCCTCATCATGCCCCATATATCTCACCGGTTCCGGTTGCATACAGCCAGTACCCATGACCGGATTTGAGCAGACGGTCATCTGAATGGACTCCTGATCCTTTCCTGATAATCGTATCCTCATATTTTTGCAGACTTTCATCGTACCCGATCAGATATGTCCATTTCTCGCCAAGGGGACTCATGGCATTCTTTGCCGGAACCGGGCCGGTCCCTGGAGAACCGATAGCATTCCATCCTGGTTCAACAGTCTTTTTCCCTCCACTGACCGGGTCAAGCCAGAGTGTTGTATCTACGCGATTCTTTGAATAGATCCAGTAGCCGGTGACCGGAAGGAGGATGGTATCCTTATTCAGTCTCTTCCAGCCATCTGTCTGGTTCGGGAATTCAAATATGGAATGGCCGTCAGTCTGGATATTCCCAAAAATTGCTGCAGTATCACTTCCGGGGGAGAGTGATTTGGGCGGGGTAAAGAAGTTCCAGCCTGGCATGAATGTCAGGGTATACTTGTTTCCGGTTCCTGTGACAGTGATATATGCAGGTTTTACCTCAGAATCAGTCCCCTTCGGCCCTATGACTGTCAAATTGACATCATATGATCCGATACTTTCATACACATGAGCGGGATGCCGTTCAGATGAGGATGTCCCGTCTCCAAAGTCCCAGAGCCAGCTCTCGATAGTTCCAAGGGAGGTATCCTTGAACTGAACGGTGAGTGGGAGACTGCCAGATCTTGGTTCAGCTTCAAATGATGCAGAAGGGGGAACCGAATCAGGAACCGCAAGGGGCAGCTCATCGACGTTTTCTCCACCAAGCCGGTAAACCTCATCACAAAACCCGTCTCCGTTCAAGTCTTTATGAGTCTCTGAAAAACCTGTTCCATCTGGAGCAGCCCAGAAATTACCTCCGATATACGGACCTAGGACAATGTTCGGGCCTGGAGATTTTGGAATATTCCAGACAGCCTTTGTATCGGCGGTCAGGGCAACATTCTGGGTATTATTCAGATAATTGTCATAGATGGTAACGCCGGTTCCGGTAATTGAGAGGCCTGCCTTTGTGTTTTCAGCAATTGCATTCCCTCTGATTACTGAATTATACCCTGACACGAGTCTGATCGCTGATGAATCCTTTGTCCAGACGACGGTATTATTAGTGATATCAAGGTAGGAACTGGATTCCCCATAGATCGCATGACTGGTAGAATTCCAGATGATATTTCCATCAAGCGTTCCACGGACAACATTTTCAAATCTGACACCTGCATAATTCTCAAAAATCCAGTTGTTTTTGATTACTGCTTCATTTCCCCTGACTGCAACAGCAGGCCGTATTGCAGTCTCAGACCATGCACCGGTCAGGGAGAAATTCTCCACGGTTACTCCGGCAGCTGTGATACTGACCGGCGTTCCGGTGAACTGTGCATCAATGATAGGTTTCTGCTTATCGGCATTGCTCTCACCGATGAGGGTGATGGGTTTATTAATGGTCAGTTTTTCCGGGTAATACCCATATCGCACAAGAATGGTTGATCCCGGGGCAGCATGGTTGATCGCCTCCTGGATCAGCGAGTGATCATCTGGAACGATGATCTTGGTAGGTTCAGAGACGGTGATGTAATTTTTTTTCACCATCACTGATTCACCAGCAGGAGTATCACTGGTAAGCGTGACTGAATACACCCCGTTGTATGCATAGGTATGGATCGGGTTTTGTTCGGTAGATGTTGCCCCATCGCCAAACTGCCAGAGCCAGCGTTCTGGATTGCCGGTTGAGATGTCATGAAAACTGACGGTCAGCGGAGCACTGCCACTGGTAGGTTCTGCGTAAAAGTCTGCTTTTGGTCCGGAGATGAGCTTATACCCTGCACGAATACAAGCGTTGGCCTGCGGATCCCACGTCGTCAGATCTGACCATTTCCCGGTTGACGTCTTGACATAACTCTGTCCTGTTTGTGCGGTTGCCTTACTGCTGTATCCGGGGACCGGGTACTCAACCGGGATTGGAAATCCATAGTCAGGGGTGTTGAAATCAACAACAATGGAAAATTTCTCTCCTTTCTTTACCTTTACCGGAAGATCAAACAGGAGTGAATGATAGCCGGGAATCTGGTACACCTCACTGTCAGATGTTGCCGGTGAGGAACTGCCAACAGGCCCGTTATCAGGATTCACATAGACTGAGGCGGTAATACTGGTTCCGACCTGCGGGATGTAAAATCCTGCACTGGTGATCTCGATATCGGCATCAGCGATAAACACATTCGCGGCAGAGGCGTCAGGAAAACCAAAACCGAAACTGTTTACCCATCCCAGTGTATCATATCCATAACTTCCGTCGGTCGGATGGGTTGCGGCAGTAAATGCCGATAACCGTTTTGCAATCAGGGTATCGTAATACGAGACGTAAAAAAATCCCTTGTCGCCCCAGTTCTGACCCCAGCTGTTTGCACAAATAAATGCTCCGTCTCCGGCCGGCTGCGTCTTAAAGTTTGAGGCAGGATAGGTATCATCCCAGCCCACGATGGAGATTGCATGGTTTGGTGTCTTCCCGTCAGGATTATAGAATGCATTCGTTTCTGAATTAAAATAGGTATCATCATACAGGATGGTGGTATACAGACATCCAAGGTTGACAAGAGCCCATTTTACATTCTCATTATCAGTCGGTCCGGACCGGCCCGGAATCATTGGGACATCACTCACCCGCACCTCGACAGGAAGATCCTTTGGTGAGATAAAGGAGTAGGGATTATACGGATCCAGTTTTTCCGGTACCGGGCCAGATCCCCGGAGGAAATATGCAGCGCCCATCAGGTCATTTCCACCGTCTGCAAAATCAAATCCTTCTGGATCATAGACAGATACATGGTTTTTGAGGTTGTTCTCCGAGAAGTCCTTTACTGTTTCCGGAAGGAGTGATGATTCCAGCGATTTTATTGATGCAAAATCCCAGCAGCTGCCACTCTGACCCTGATCCCGTATTGCAGGGACACGGTTTGAGGTACGCAGATCAAATTTTGAAGGGTAGTCTGCAAGAATAGAGAGTGCGTGAATTTTTTTCCCGATTAAATGTGAGAGATCGACCGGACTTTCACGAAGTGGCCCGCTTCCGCAACAATATTGCCCGTTTCCGGAAATATTATCCGATGCTGATAGCTGCTGCCATCGAAGTGACAGCGGTGCAAAGGTTCCTCCTTCCTCATTCTCATCCGCAAGGCATGATGAAATAGTTCCTGTAATAAGCACGATACTCAGAAGAATACATACCCGCTTCCCTGACCACATCCACCTCACCTTATGGTATATTATTCAACCCTACATAAGTTACCTTTCATAAAAAAGATGAAATAAATTATTCATGGTGCAGATGAGATGCAGGACTTCTCACCAGCATAAAGATGATCACTGATATGACAAGAATAATGGGGAAGGTTTCAAGACTTGTATACAGGCCTGCTATATCAGCAACCGCCCCTGATAGTGAGACCCCGATTGCGCCGGCACCCATTGCTATACCAAGGAATAACCCGGATATTAATCCGACTTTTGACGGTATCAGTTCATGGGACATGGCTATAGTCACAGAGAATGATGACCAGAGTAAAAATCCAAAGATCATCATACTCACAATCAGGAGTGATCCATGTGTCAGAAGAATGGCGATAAAAGCCGGAATAGATGCACTTGTTGTGATTACGATCACTTTCTTTCGTCCAATCCGATCAGAGAGGGCTCCTCCTGATAACTGACCGGCAACACCGGCAACCATCATGATGCTGACCAGCGTTGTTGCCTCAAGAAGCGAATATCCTTCAAGTACCAGATAGGTCGGAAGGAAGGTCATACTTCCAAAGGTAACCCAGGAACGCAGGGTAGCACCTGAGAACAGAAGCATGACCGGACGCCAGTTTTCATTTCCGTCTGCAGAAGACTTCTGTTTGATATTACATGAATCAGATAGCGGATTTATGTAAAGAACGAGTGCTGTTACAACAGCCGGGATGATAAGCCAGATAACCTGGGGAACTCCACCGGTGGTAAGAATAATGCCGGCAATGATCGGTCCGAGTGCCATCCCCATGTTCCCTCCCACTACAAAGAGTGATGTAAGTTTCCCACGGGAGCTGCCGGTTGCCAGAATGCTGACTTGGCAGAGTGCTCCAGGGTGAAAACTGGCATGACCAACGCCGGAGATGGCAACACACATCAGCATTATACAGTACTGATTTGGAATAAGACCCAGTATAGATACCCCGATACCGGAGAGAAGTATGGAAATGCCTATACTGACTTTTATTCCTTTATTATCCGCAAGATATCCAAAGACCGGTTGAAGGAGGGATGATGTCAGACTATGCACGACAGGGAGTAATGCAGCCTCAAAATACCCGTAACCGTACATGGTAATCAGGACTGGCTGGAGCGCCATAAGAACGGGTGCATAAATATCATTAATGAGGTGCGCAATTGTCAGTTCTCCGATTTTTCGAAAAGCACTCATATTCTGTCCTCCTGCGAACCATCCATTCTATCACAGGAGGAATACTCCGTTCTCATTTCTTCTCCCATCGGAGGAGATTCATCACCTGAGAGAGTGTCTTTCCCTGTCTGAGCTCCTCTCTGATCCGAAGTTCGGTTTTATAGACCTCCATAGCTCGCCTGGCTATCTCATATGCCCGTGTTTTGGGAATGACAACAACCCCACTCTCATCGGCGATGATCCAGTCTCCTGAAGCGACAATCTGACCGCCACATCTGATTTCAGATCCGATCTCCCCAAACCCTTTTGGCTCTCCCGCGTTCGGAACAGTTGCCCGTGACCAGAGAGGATAATGCATCTTTCGAATATCATCCACGTCCCGAACCGCCCCGTCAATAATAACTCCGGCAACTCCCCGGTTTATACAGGATATGGTGGCAAGCTCTCCCCAGGGAGCAATATCTGTTCCTTTATCATTGTTGATGACGATAACATCCCCGGAAGATGCAATATCAATCGCTTCAACCGGTTTTGCCCAGTCTCCGGCAAATGTCTGTACCGTAACTGCTTTTCCAACCGCCTTTGTCCCCGGACAGAGTGGGATCATATCAGCCATCGCTCCTTTCCGGTGCATTGCATCTGATACATTACATGATGAGACCGTGCAAAGGATTTCACGAATCTCATCCTCCCGTGAGATATCAGGGCCGGTATAGGGGGCAGGCTTGTTCATGGCCTCCCTGATTCTGCGCGTAGAACCGGAGACATCGGATGATCTGATGATCGCACCACCAACAATCACAATGGATGCACCCGCTGCAATAGCACCGGATGCAGTTTTTTCAGAAATTCCTCCGGCAGCCGCAACCGGGATGTTCACCTCCTTGATGACCTTCATCAACAGATCCAGTGAGTCTGTTCCGGTCATTTGCTGGTCTATTCCCGTATGAGCACAGATATAATCAACTCCCAGACGTTCAAGCTCACCTGCCCGTATGGACGGGTTAGAAACTGAAATAAGGTCAGCCATTACCTTGACGCCGTATTTTCTGGCTGCACGAACCGATTCAGCAATAACAGAATTATCAGAGGCACCAAGCACACAGACAATATCTGCCCCTGATTTGGCAGCCATCTCTACCTCGATCGCACCAGTATCAGCGGTTTTCATGTCCGCAATGATTGTCTTGTCAGGAAATGCAGCCTTTAACGCAGATACTGCCCGCATTCCTTCACTTTTAATAAGCGGGGTCCCAGCCTCAAGCCAGTCAGCACCACCAAGAACAGCTTCACCGGCTATGGCAATAGCACGGTCAATTTCAACCAGATCCAGCGCGACCTGGAGTACAGACCGGTTCATAGGTACACGTTACCAGTCGTACACATAATGTCTTTCTCTTTCATTGATCACTGGTGCGTTCCTTGGTGCACAGGTCACCGGGGAAGATACTTAAATCTCTCTGAATTTATAGATCCTAGTACATACAGTCTGTGCGGCTGTCTTCGTGGGGGATAAACATGCAGGTTTCGCATTTTCGATATCTATTATGTATGCTGCTATTGACCGGTTTTTTCCTTTCAGGAGTTATTTCAGGGGTCTGTGCAGATGATGCGTCCGGCTCTGCGGATGGAAACGGGACATCGGTTACTGCACCATATGTTCCTGGTGAGGTCATTGTCAAGTATAAAGATGGAAGGGTTGCAGCATTGGCTGCTGAAGGGTCAGGTCCGGTAGCACTGGAAGCCCTGGGAGCGGAAGTTGCAACCGACTTTTCAGCAGAAGGACTTGCTAATCTGCAGGCCCTGGATCTTTCAGGCCCGGTATCAGTAAAAGAAGCGATTGAAGAACTGGAAAGTTCACCATATGTCGCCTATGCAGAGCCGAATTACATCATCTCGTTGTCACTTCCGGAAACAGAACCGGCAGGACCAGATGACGTTGGAGCACTCTCTGCACTGTCCTTTCCCAATGATCCCAAATTTACCGATCAATGGGCACTGTCAAACACTGGTCAGACCGGAGGAACGAGTGGTGCCGATATCAGTGCTACAAAAGCGTGGGATATCACTACCGGATCAAATACCATCGTTGTTGCCGTGATCGATACCGGTGTTGATTATACTCATCCGGATCTTGCGGCAAATATCTGGACAAACCCGGGAGAGATCCCTGATAACGGTATTGATGATGACGGAAACGGTTATGTCGATGATGTGCACGGGTATGACTTTATCAATAATGATAATGATCCGATGGATGACAACGGCCATGGAACTCATTGTGCCGGGGTTATCGGGGCGATTGGAAATAATGGTGTAGGTATAGCCGGTGTTGCCTGGAAGGTAAAGATTATGCCTTTAAAATTCCTCCGAGCCGACGGGAATGGTGATACTGCTGCATCACTGAATGCAATCGCCTATGCACGCCGGATGGGCGCCAATGTCATCAGCTGCTCTTGGGGTGGAACAGCAAAAAGCCAGGCGCTCGGTGATGCAATTGCGTCAACAAATGTCCTCTTTACCTGTGCTGCCGGCAATGCAGGATCAAATAATGATATTACCCCGCATTACCCGTCAGGATTTGACTCTCCCCAAATCATCTCTGTCGCAGCATCTGATGCAAAGGATGGCATGCCATCATTCTCAAATTATGGGGCAACCACGGTGGATGTTGCGGCTCCCGGAGATTGGATCATGTCCACATATCCGTCATCACTGGGACACCAGTACGTGAAGATGAAAGGGACCTCAATGGCGACGCCCCATGTAGCAGGGCTTGCTGCCCTTCTGCTTTCAAAAAATCCATCCCTGTCACCCGCAGCCCTCAAGGCAAAGATCATGGATACCGTCGATAAACTGCCCGCATTCTCTGGAAAAACCGTATCTGGCGGACGTATTAATCTCTATAAAGCACTTGGCGGTGGAGGATCCTCATCTGGTGTTGTCCCGCTTCCTGGAATGAGCAAGCCACCAAAAGATCTGAATGGCGATGGTAAATATGAGGATGTAAATGGAAATGACCGTGCTGACTACTCTGACGTCGTCACCTTCTTTAAACAGATGGACTGGATCAGTAAGAATGAGCCGGTTGCTGCATTTGACTTTTCAGGAAACGGAAGAATTGACTATACTGACGTTGTGAAATTATTCCAGTCTATTTAAAAACCAGGAAGGGAGGATCCTTTCCTGATTTCTATTCTTCTTCCGGTTTCCAGCGGTTGGTAAAAAAGATCTCTTTTCCTGGCTTTTTCTTTGGAACCTGAATCTCTTTCGGATACCCGGCCGCAATGAGTGATGTCAGCACATATGGCGGCGGAATCTCAAGGAGTTCACAAATTTTTGGTCCATATTCTTTTTTATCGCCAGCAACCCAGCATGACCCAACCCCATATGCCTGCAGGCAGGTGATCATGTTCATGGTTGCTGCACAGCAGTCTTCCAGATAATATTTTGCGCCTTTATCGCCACAAGTCACAAAACAGGCTGCTGAATCTGCAATAAACTTACCATGATCTGTAAGATCTGCAATCTGTTTTAACAGGTCGCGATCCGTTACCACACCTATCAGCCAGGGCTGAAGATTCATGGCGGTCGGAGCAAGTCGGCCACATTCCAGTGTTTCCTTAATAATTTCATCACTGATAGGTTTGTCTGTATATGATCTGACACTCCGTCGTGATTTGATAATCGTTGCTCCAAGATTCATACTATTCATTATTACTTACGATCTAAGATAATTATCGGTCCTGATGGAATGCATCCGATCCTGATAGAAAAAAGGTTAGTCTGTCGTCCAGGACTCAATATTTCGTGTTTCCGGATCAAACACGATGCCGACTTTTATCTTCTGCCGGGGGTCTGACAGGTATTTTTCTGCATATCCACGTTCGTCAATTTGATCAAGAGGAAGTTTCCTTCCCTGTTGCACGAAACCCTTGACTTTGAATTCCAAGATCCAGATATATGATGGGGTTTTGACCGTCAGATCTATTCGACCTTTATTCGTTGTATCTTCCCAAATGACCTCGTATCCCAGACTTGCAATATATGAATACATCAGACTTTCCCAATACTCTTCGAACTTTGCAAGGGGATTTTTCCGAAACCAGTCATGGGGAATAGAAGCGAAGAACGATTGAAGATGAACATGCAATCCTTCTTCATCCCCGGTGTCCAGAATAGAAAATAGGATATTACGATTGTCTGAGAGTGAATAGCCGGAGAGAGCCTCAGAGAATAGGAGGTTAAGAGATATTCTGACCTCTTTATTTGGGTATCCGAGTGTGCATCGAAATCCCCGGATGCCGTCAGATGACCAGGATCTGATGGTCAGATACCCGGTCTGAAATAACAGGGTCTCAACCCGGATCTTTTCCGGATTAAATGACAGGAGGATCTCGTCACCTGAAATCATCCCGTCATACTCTGCCGGTAACCGTGGTTCATCCTGTCAGGTTTTAATGAGAAATGAGGGTGTCCTGTCTCGAACCAGTATGGTCTGAAGATCCCGGAATCAAAAAATAAAAGAATGTCAAAGGGATTATAGACCGATTCACCGGTCCAGGAGTATCCGTTGTACCATTCGCGGATTAGTTAGGATCATATCGTTCATACCAGGATGCGAAACCGGTCCTGATGTCCTCCTCTGTATATCCGCAGATGGTGGAGTACCGGGAGTCAAGAGTAATGTCCTGAAGATTGTTCAGGCCGGAAAAAATACCAGTTTTGATAAATTTCGATACACCGGTGATAAAAACAAACCTGATATGAGAATCGAGTGGTTTAATTACTCCATAAAAGTCCCGTAAGATATCCCGCATCTCGGCTGCACAAGCAGGATCTTCCAGGGTATCAAGAATGGGTTTATCAAACTCATCAACAAGGATAATGACCTGCTCTCCCGATTTTGCGTGTATCTCCCTGATTATTGATGAAAATCGTCCGCCAATCGATGTCTCAAAAGGTTCAAAATCCCAGGTTCTTGCCCAGGCAGAGACGAGCTCATGTATCTGTGTTTTCAACTCTGCTGGTGTCCGTGAAGATGAGAGTGACCAGTCAATCCGGAGGACCGGGCTTCTCTTATTCCAGTCCCATTTTGATTCCGGACTGTCCAGAAAAAGTCCGGAAAAGAGATCCCGTTTCTGGGAAAAAGCCGCATCAAACGTATCGATGAGAAGACTTCTTCCAAACCGCCGGGGTCGTGAAAGGAAATATTATTTGCCTGATTGCACCAGTGAGTGAATCAGAGGTGTTTTATCAACATAGACATATCCTCCGGTTCTAATCTCAACAAAAGACTGAATACCAATCGGAAGTTTCAGGCGGGACATCTCTTTCACTCCTATTCTATTGTTTGGCAAAATAAGTATTGATTTAGAGAGGACGATAAGCCTCTATGACATTCCCTGGATTCAGGTTTTTCTGAGAACCATCAGAACTAATCCTGCTCCAATGATCGATAGTACACTCAGGGGAGATTTGGTCGGTTCAGGAGCTGGAGTTGATTCAGGTGTTTTCACCGGTGTTGGTTCCATGGTTTGTACCATTGTGTACGTTGGAGTCGGAACAGGCGTGAAGGTTGGTGCAGGTATTTGCATCAGTGTCTGCAAAGGTTGAATTGGAGTTGGGGGTTTTGTAACCGGGGCAGTATATGCGGTTACTGTTGTTGGCATGACTTTTGGAGTTTTATCCGGTGCCGGTGTTCCAACTTCAATCGCAACGGGTTGTTTTATTAAAGGATTGACATTCTGAATCAGAATCTCTACCGGAGCAGAGACCCCCGCACCGATATCTGGCATATTATCCTTAATCCGGTTCATGGAGAGTTCAGCCTGCACAGTCCAGGTTCCCACGGTCGCTCCTCCGGTGCTCCATACCGGACCGGTTGAGGTCAGTGAGGACGTGAGCGGAATACCGGTCAGAGAAAATGATCCTGATGGTCCTGAAACGGAAGAGTATTTTGCCCCTTCTGGACTGATAAGCACAATATCCACGTTTCCTTCCGGTCCTCCCCATGCATTTGCCTCATAGACATTTGATGATATCCGAAACGATACCATATCCCCTCGTGGAATCCACTTTCCGGTTGCATCAAAATCTGCAGTCTCATCATACACCCTGACCGATACCTGAGGCCGTTTTACCTGGAAGACCAAAGACCTGTCCGGCCAAGAGTACCAGAGTCCTTCCTTTCCTGAAAATTCAGAGGGTGAAACATAAAAGGAATCTGGTGATGAAACCGTAATTATATCCGCAGGCTCTTCATTTCTGGCAGTTCCGGGAGCCCACCATGCGATCTGTCCGCCATCAGGGATACCGGTTGCGGAGATATCCAGTCCCTCTTCGCCAAGAAAAACGGTACCTCCTGGCATTATGGTCCGAATGTCCGCATGAGCATGGATGATACACATCATTACGGCAAGCAGGAATACAAGTCCAGATACGAAGTGATTCATAATGAAGAATTTCCTTGTAACCTTATAGTATTTCCATCAGTAACAGTTCCTATATATTCTGAATACATAGATTAATGCATGGCAATCGCCTTTTTTGCCGGAGGGTGTTTTTGGGGAATAGAAGCAGGGTTTCAAAGACTTCCGGGAGTACTTTCGACACGCGTCGGCTACATGGGGGGCCATACCAATGACCCTACCTATCAGGATGTCTGTTCAGATACCACCGGTCATGCTGAGACGGTTGCGATCGAGTATGATGAGGCAGTCCTATCATATCGTAGACTTCTCGAGGTTTTCTTTTCCCTGCATAATCCGACCGAAATTAACAGGCAGGGGCCGGACATCGGCAGCCAGTATCGTTCAGTTATCTTCTATACAACACAGGAACAAAAAGATGAAGCAGAACGTTTCATCCGGGAGCTCAATGATTCCGGCCGATATGCTGCAACCATCGCAACAGAAATCGTCCCTGCATCACCATTCTGGCCGGCAGAAGAGTATCACCAGTCATATTATTTGAAAATGGGTCAGCGGTATGGCCCGGGTTTATTGTAATATGAGCATATACACAGAGAGATCCAGAAAAATAATTATTTGTTCAGGTATTCTGTTCTTCATGCTGATGTCAGATATGGTCTGTGCAGCACCAGCAGGGATGGATAATGTAATACTGATTTCATGGGACGGGATATCCAAAGATACCCTGCTGGACCTCTTACAGGCGGGTTATCTCCCCAATCTCTCCACTCTTGTTCAAAAAGGCAGTTTTATTAATATCACCATTACCGATCATTTCCCGGATACTATGGCAGGTCATGCACAGATATTGACCGGATATCCACCAGAACAGACGAATGTTTTTAAAAGCATGCGATATGGAGAGATACCCCATGGACTGACTCTTTTTGAACGACTTGAAGAAACACTTGGAACCGATTCTATTAGTACAGTCATTGTAGCATCGCAGGAACGAAGTCTGGGGACAATAAAAGGACTCCCATTCTACCATGCAGGAAAAATTGTCGATTATTATTATGACCGGAACAGTGATGCAGGACTGGTAGGTTCTGTTGCAACAGAAGCGGTCTATCATTTTGCACCAAAAGGTCGGTTTTTTATCTTTGTTCATTTCAGGGATGCAGCTGATGCCGGGTATGCATACGGAGCAGAATCTCCCGAACAAAAAGCAGCTATTAGGAAGATAGATGATGCAACCGGTACGATTCTCAAGGCCATACAGGATCAGGAACTGGATAAAAAGACTGCAATGTATGTCACCACTGATCATGGGTTTAATACCGGTCCAAAAGATCATACTGGACAGATTTCCCTGTGGATGATTGCAAATGAACCAGGATATAACCCGACCGGCGATCAAAAGGATATTGCCCCGACGGTTTTGAAACGATTCGGCGTTCAGTACGAAAACATATCCCCCAAATACCCAGGGAAGGCATTGATGTAAGAGATGATGAGTAATCTGAACAGGTGATAATGAATTACAATCCGGTTTGGGTGGATATTTGCTGAACCGTCCAGGTACAGAAATAGGATTATAACTGGAAACGAGATCCTGAAATTATTGTGATAACCAGGATTACATCTCTGAGAGTGATGAATCACTCTGATACCCTGGTGATTTCTGCCGGAATAAACCCGGATCACATGTGATACCTTGCATATTTCTCGCAAGGAGCCCGGACTACTTCTGGACCGGTTTGTCAGGGCAGAAAAGAAACGAGAAAAAAAAGAAAATATTTAGCCGAACAGGGCACCGAGCCCTGCCATTCCGCTCTCTTCTTCAGCCTTCTTGTCTTCAGCCGGGGCTACTTCTGCTGCAGCGGCTGCCGGAGCTGCACCACCTGCTGCAGGAGCTGCTGCAACAGCGACCGGTGCTGCTGCTGCCTTGCTGATTGCATCCTCAATGTCCACACCTTCAAGAGATGCGACAAGTGCCTTGACACGTGATTCGTTGACAGCGATACCAGCGGCAGAAAGTACTGCCTGAAC
Source organism: Methanospirillum sp. (assembly GCF_035406105.1). GTDB lineage: Archaea > Halobacteriota > Methanomicrobia > Methanomicrobiales > Methanospirillaceae > Methanospirillum. The sequence continues at coordinate 1,941 of NZ_DAONKG010000010.1, read as the reverse complement.
AGATGATTCGTTGATCTCCTTTCCTGCCTTGTGCAGAAGGAGTGCAGCGTATACGTACTCCATGTTAATTCACCAAATTATCTTTCCGATTGTTCGTATTGTTCATATTGATTATCCGACAACATTCTGAAGGGCCATGGCCTGAGCGTGTGCCTTTCCAAGAATGGCATCGATGACGTCACTACTGGTGACTGCAGCCTCGACAGCTACCCCGCGTGCCTCACGGACAGCCTTGCTTATCAGTGCAGATGCAGTATCTCTGGTTGGATATGCAGCATTGACTGACAGGTTAAAGGCATGGGTTGCAGCGGTGATAATACTGTTATAGAATGCAGTCTCGTCGATTGCAAGGACATCAGACTCGTAGATACTTCCTTCGTAGAAGGCTGCCTGCAGAATCAGACCGACATCCATCGGCTTGATATCAAGCTTGGCAAGTGCATCTGCAAGTTTCTTGCTGATCTCCTGACCGGCTTTTACCACCGTCTTGGTCTCACGAATGGTAACTTTTCCTGCCTCAATGGCGGCTGGAATACCGGCCTGCTGAAGTTCACCAACGATTGGACCAGGACGGAAACTGGTCGGTCCTTTTGAAACGACGATATCTTCCGGAGCAATCTCTCCAGGACGTGCTGCCATCTTTGTCTTCGTCTTTTCAAGCATACTATACAGCTTGAAAGGATTCTCATTCGTAAAGATGAGAGCAGAATGTCCGGATATGTGTGAAGAGAGCTCTGACAGGGATCCCCCGACCTCACCAAACGCATGTTCGATGAGCGTGTTCCGGGTCATTATCAGTTCGGCTTTGCCGCGAAGATTTCTCCTGATATCCTGCACCTGTCTGGCCGGGATACCATACATGTCCACAAGCCCGACCAGTTTATACTCACTGGCAAGCCGCTTGATGTTGGTAATCTCATCCTTCTTCCACTGGGGCAGATGTGCGGTATACAATGCCATTATAACTCCACCTTCACAGACGGCCCCATCGTTGTCTTGATATAGACCGATCTGACCTGGAAGTCACCCATCTCTAGTTTTGCAAGAATACGCTTGAGGACTGCATCAATATTCTCTGCAACCTCTTCATCACTCATGGCGGTTGTTCCAACCTTAAGTGAGAATGTCATCTTGTCCTTGGTTCTGACTTTTACAGATTTGCGAAGACGTTCCACAATCGGACGGATATCCGTACCGGCGGGAATCGGCTGCGGCATTCTGCCACGGGGTCCAAGCCGTGGACCAAGCCATCGTCCGACAAGACTCATGACCTGCGTTTCTGCCAGGAAAAACTGATGCTCGGATGCAACTTTTCGTGCTTCACGAGGGGCACCTCCAAGGCGCTCAATCTCTTCCGGTCCCATGATGAGTTCAACACCGGCTTCTCTGGCCTGCGTGACAATATCACCAGAACCGAGAACGGCAATCTTGACAGCCCTGCCATTCCCGTGGGGAAGGAGGATGGTCTCATCAATACGGTTTTTCGGCTGAGACATGTCGATATTTTTCAGGTTAATGGTCATATCGACACTCTCGGTGAATTTCCGTTCAGGCGCCTGTTCTTTTGCCTTTTTCAATGCGTCAATAAGGACGCTCTTCTCTACCATCAGGTTCCTCCATAGTGATGCGACCGTGAGAAATACTCCGATCTTCTATGGTTCCATATCGATTCTATCCCGCGAGAGCTGCGTCATGAACGCCCGATTCGATATCTTTGAGCATATCTTCGGGCTTTTTGCCTGAAACTGTGACGCCGATCGATACGCATGTACCGACCACTTCCTTGACTGCACTTTTCAAATCATAGGAAAGCATGTCATCATGTTTCATCTTGGCAATTGTTATCGCAGCCTCAAGTGACAAATCCCCAACAATCTTGGTATTTGGCTCACCAGAGCCTTTTTCAACGCCGGCTTCTTTCATGATGAGTGCTGTCGTGGG
>NZ_DAONKG010000009.1:0-24466 GCF_035406105.1 Methanospirillum sp. | reverse complement strand
TCCTCCATGAGAAGAGAAAGCTGAATAGGGGACAGGTTGACGGGACCTACTTTGATCTGTTGTATACCCGTGCGTACCATGATCTCCCCGGTTTTACCATGAAAAAAGGAGAGGTCCTTGGAAAGCGGGTGATCGAGGCGATTGTGACCGATGATCAGTTCGCATTTGACAGTCCGGCTATATATGAAATAGACCACCCGGATATCTCCCGTATCCTCTCATTTACTCATACCTACACCGGTCAGGCCTCTGCCGGGGAACAGATCCAGGCTCAGGGGATTGTTGAGCAGCATGGGAATGAACAATGGCTGGTGGTCGGGACGACACGGGAAGCGAAAGGAGAGTTTATCCGTTCACTCACCCTTCTTGAACAGGAAGGATAATCGCTGAGGTGCACCGGATTCACACCGGCTGGTGAACTGGCATCGTGCACAGGGCGGACACATGGGTTTACACGGAATACTCCCTTTTTCGATCTCCCGTATCTGCCGAATCAGGTGGAATACTTTTCTTCTATCCTTCGGGGTCGGCTCATACCACCTGATAATTCCGGAGGGAATGTACTCGATAGAAAAGCCTGTTGGTTTTTTCGAGGTGGTCTCCTCAATGCAGAGGAGGAGTGCCGCTGCTCTGACTGCATCCTCTGGCCAGCATCCGTTTTTCGGTGCTGTGGTGCACCGTGTTATGGTATATGCACCGGAAGATGCATCGTATTTGTCAAGGAGTCCGTGAATGCCTGCTGCATGGGATCGGACCGGAATATCAGTCTCTGTCCATGGCCTGACCGGGGTATGTCGCATTGCATTCAGACAGTCGTGGAGGAGTGTCCGATATTCTTCTGATATATCCGGATGGATCACGCATACTGTACTCCAGAGTCCTTCTTCGTCTGCATTCTTTTCTGCGCAGGAGACCAGTTTACAGATGCTATACCTGAAGGCAGGTTTTCCTTCGTTTCCTTTATAAAACATATACTGGCGGGGACAATGGAATGCCGTAATAATTGAGGATATTGAAATGCTTTTCTGAAGGGTTTTGCCGTACGTGGATTCGGTCATTTTATTGGAACAGGTATCAAATAAGTGAGAGATGGCATCTAATGAAATTCAGGTAACCATACCGCCCAATGTGGAGCCGGTCTACAGTAATATGATCCAGATTGCCTATAAAGAAGATGAATTTACGTTTATCTTTCTCCACCAGATTCCGGGAATCAATCAGGCACGCGGGAAAGCGGTGGTTAGTATCAGTCCGAATCATGCAAAAAACCTGCTTGCTGTTCTTCAGCGGACCGTCGGAGAATATGAACAAAAATTCAGAACCCTTGAGGCCCCCCAGGAAAAACAACAGAATGTTACTGCAATGACCGGATATTCATAAAAAATATTTTTTTAGTATACTCCCTGCGCTTTTACACGGTAGATCTGGTAGAGCAGTCTTCCAACGACCCGGTACATCATATCCAGCTCCTCAAAACTGGGGATACTGTGCGCATGCAGGATGTGTCTGCCCCGGTCCATTGACGCACCTCCAAGGAGGGTCGGGATAATTCTCTTGTCTGTGGATTTGGAGAATTTGAGAATCTGGTTTGCCAGCTGCTCGGATGAGAGGATGTTGTTTGGGAATCCGACGATAAAGCACATGTCCCAGAGTGCATCATTCTTTGCAAGTACCTCAAAGGTCTTTTCAAACCGTGCCTCTGTTGCATCACCAAGCAGATCGATTGGATTTGCACGGTTCCAGAATTCAGGGAGGAATGTATCCATCTCTTTTATAAGGTAATCGGGCAGGTCTATCATCTTAATACCGTACCGTTCGGTATAGTCAGATGAGAGCACCGCAAATCCACCTGCATTGGTGACCACAATGGCGCGACGTCCCTTGGGGTACCGCTTTGGATGGGAGAGCATCTCTGCTGCGAGGAATGCACCGGTCAGGGTGTGGACAAGGAGGACACCGGATTTTCTGAATGCTTCAACATAGACATCATATGAACCAGACAGGGACCCGGTATGTGATGCAGCGGCAGCCTGACCACGAGCAGATGAGCCTGCTTTCAGCGCGACAACCGGTTTATGCCTGGAGACCTCGCTGACAATCTCCATGAATGCCTTCCCGTTCTTGATCTGCTCAATGTACATAATGATGACTTTGGTCTCCGGGTCTGCGGCTGCAGCCCTCAGGTAATCAAAGAAGTTCAGATCTGCCTGATTTCCGACTGAGACCACAAAGGAGAATCCGATATCCTTGGTCAGGGACCAGTCAACAACGGTGTTGACAATGGCACCACTCTGGGAGATAAATGCAATATTTCCGGGGTTTGGAGACTGGGCCACATAGGTTGTATCAAGTCCAATGGGCGGGATGATAAGGCCAAGACAGTTTGGGCCGACGATCCTGGTGCCGTACCGGTGAGCGATCTCAACGATGCGTTCCTCAAGCAGGCGTCCTTCCTCACTCATCTCCTTAAATCCGGCTGTGATGACGACGGCTATCTTGACTCCTTTCTTCCCGCACTCCTCCATAACTCCGGGAACATGTCGGGCAGGAACCGTAATTACTGCGAGATCAATGGTATCATCCGGAATGTCCAGAATGGTCGGGTACGCTTTCAGGCCCTGGATGGTGTCACGTTTATTGTTAATTGGATAGACTTTCCCCGGGAAATGGAGCAGGTTATGCATGACTGCGTATCCCATCTTGTTCTTATCATCAGATGCACCAATGACAGCAACTGATTTCGGTTTGAAGTATTCGGGGGGGACTGGTTCACGTTCAACCACATCAAGCAGACGGATGTCATTGTCCATGATAATCCGTGCATCAACTGCACAGGCCCCGGAGTCATAGAGTCGGATAGGATTGATATCAAACTCACGCAGTTCTTTCTGATCTTCAAACATCTTGCAGACGTTCTTGATAATCTGGATCAGGCATTCCTCATCTTTTGGTTTTGATCCCCGGTAACCGGTAATAAGCGGGTACGAGTCAATATCAGTGACCATTTTCCTGATCTCTTCCTCATCAATCGGAAGGATACGAAGGGTCACATCCTTCATGAGTTCAACTAGTGTTCCCCCAATACCAAAGGTGATAACTTTACCAAATGTGGGATCTGTCTTTCCGCCTATAATGAGTTCAAGCCCTGGTGCTGCCTGGTTTTCAACAATAACTCCATGGATATCAGCATTTTGGTTGTAGGCCCTTGCGTTTGCAACAATCTGATTAAATGCTGACTGGGCTGCTTCTTTTGTTCCTACACCGACAATCACACCACCGGCATCACTCTTATGGATGATATCCGGTGAGATAATCTTCATTACAACCGGAAACCCGATTGCTTCTGCTGCCGATCCTGCATCCTCTGCTCTCGTTACGATTCGGTACTTTGGAGTCGGGATTCCGTATTTTGAAAGCAGGTCATATCCTTCAGATTCACTGAGCATCCATTCTGTCATGTAGTACCTCTGTGATATAGTGCCGGTAGAGCGGCTTCAACAAATGACGTATGAAGGTTCGTCAAATTCTGCACTTACGATGTGAACCGCCAATCCATATAAAACAACCGTATCTGTCGATCAATGACAATTCAGGAAAATAATAAAGATTTTAAGGAATTGTCCATGATAAATAATGATAATTGGGGTGAATACCTATTTCAGACGAAACGATGCAAAAGCCTGAACAGAAAGTATACTATCCGGACCCATGCTACCGCGAATCGGCGTTAATTCATGATTATAATGAGTTATACCATGAATTTGAGAAAGATCCTGATGCGTTCTGGCGCAGGATTGCATCAGATCTCCTCTGGTTCAAGCAATGGGATCGGGTAAAAGTCTGGAACCATCCCTATGCCAGCTGGTTCACCGGCGCTGAACTCAATATCACGTATAACTGTCTGGAACGGCATGTGAATAATGACCGGAGGAATAAGGTTGCAATCTTTTGGGCTGGTGAGAATGGCCGGGAGCGGATACTCACCTACTATCAGCTCTACAAGGACGTTATGCGGATGGGGAATGCCCTACAGTCCCTTGGAGTTCAGAAAGGCGACCGTGTCTGTATTTATCTTCCAGGTATTCCTGAACTCGTAGTCTCAATGCTTGCCTGCGCCCGGATTGGAGCAGTTCACACCGTTGTCTTTGCAGGCTATGGTGCAAAGGCATTAAATGAGCGTATCACTGGTGCAGGGGCGAAGATTGTCATCACTGCAGATGCATCTGTCCGTCGTGGCGGGAGCATTCCCTTAAAACCCATCGTTGAAGAGGCACTGATCAATGCCCCGACAGTGGAACGGGTTATCATCTTGAGAACGCAGGAGCCGAAGGTCGGACTTCTTGATGAATTTGAACTGGATTATGAGGAATTAATCGCAAAGGCTGACCGGTATTGTGAGCCGGTTCATGTGCAGTCTGAAGATCCCCTCTTTATTCTGTATACATCAGGTACAACCGGGGCCCCGAAAGGTATCGTACATGCTGCGGGCGGATACATGGTGGGTGCCTACTATACGACAAAATATGTCCTTACCCTCCGAGAGAATGATGTCTACTGGTGTACATCCGACCCCGGTTGGATCACCGGTCATACGTATGGGATTTATGGTCCGCTTCTTGTCGGTGGGACCATATTCCTCTCCGAATACACTCCAGACTATCCGGATCCCGGTATCTGGTGGAAACTCATCGAGGATTACGGCGTAACTATTTTTTATACTGCCCCGACCGCGATACGGATGTTTATGAGGATGGGTGAGGAATGGCCGGATAAATATGACCTCTCCTCCCTCCGGCTTCTTGGTTCTGTTGGAGAGCCGCTGAATCCGGAAGCATTTGAGTGGTTTTATAAACACATCGGAAAGAACAAATGCCCCATCCTTGATACCTGGTGGCAGACCGAGACCGGAATGCATATGATCACAACGATGGTCGGCCTTCCTATGAAACCAGGATATGCTGGAAAACCCATCCCCGGTGTGGTCGCAACCGTTGTCGATGAACAGGGAGAGCAAGTTCCTCCCGGCACGACCGGATATCTGGCAATCAAGGAGCCCTGGCCATCAATGATGAAAACGGTCTACCAGAATGATGAACGGTACCGCCAGTACTGGAGTTTTGGTAAGTATGGGTATTATAGCAGCAATGATCTGGCAGTGATGGATGAAGAGGGATACATCATGCTCCTTGGCAGATCTGATGACATTATCATTGTGGCAGGTCATAATGTTGGAACCGCAGAGATTGAAAGTGCGCTTATCTCCCATAGTGCTGTAGCAGAAGCAGCGGCGATTGGAAAACCGGATCCATTGAAAGGTAATATAATTAAGGCCTTTGTGATATTGCGGAGTGGTGTTGAGCCTACCCAGAAACTGATACATGATCTGAAATATCATGTCCGCATCATGCTTGGACCGATATCAGTCCCGGCAGAACTTGATTTTGTAGATAGTCTGCCAAAAACCAGAAGTGGTAAGATTATGCGGCGGGTTTTAAAGGCACAGGAAATGGGTATGGATCCGGGAGATATATCTACCCTGGATGAATAATCATCCAACTCTTTATATACTGTTTTAATAGATTTATAACCATGTCTGCAACACCAGATACTTCGCTCCGGATAGAAAATATCGTTGCGTCAGCGAAGATCTCTGAATCCCTGGACCTTCCTCAGATCGCATCCAGTATAAAGGATGCGGAGTATAACAAAAAACGGTTTCCGGGTGTAGTCATCCGGATGCAGAATCCGAAAATTGCGGCATTGGTGTTTGGATCAGGAAAAGTGGTTCTGACCGGGGCTAAGAGTGTTGAAAGTCTGAACAGAGGACTTGAGATACTCGGCGATCTGCTGCGTTCACTAAATATTGAGATTACCCATGAGCTGACGTATAAAATCCAGAACATAGTAACCTCCGCTGATCTTGGATCTGGTATCAATCTGAATAAGATAGCAGTCGGATTTAATCTTGAGCGGATTGAGTATGAACCTGAACAGTTTCCAGGTCTTGTGTACCGGCTGGAGGATCCGAAGGTTGTTGTTCTGCTTTTTGGATCAGGCAAGCTAATTATTACTGGCGGGAAAGAGCCTGAAGATGCGAAAAGGGCCGTTCTTAAGATTGTTGATGATTTGAAGGGTTTGGGGCTTTTATAATTCAGGGATAATCTATCTGATATTATATATCGCATTCTATATTTTTATATACGATAAAATATATTGTACTAAGTACCGTCATCCGGGGGATTATTGTAGCGTCACAATGTGGATACGGTAGTACAATATAAAGAAAGGAAACCGGATTATTCTATGGTACTCCAATAATCCGGGGACCATTTTCTTCTCCGATAATCACTGTTGTCTTGCTGATAAATTCTGTAAACAGACCACAGCTAACCACACCAGGGATATTGTTTATTTCTCTCTCCAGAGATGCCGGTTCAGGGATGCTGACAGGCATATAATCCAGAACGATATTTCCGTTATCTGAAATGACCGGCCCGTCCTTTTTCATCCCTTCACGAATCGTAACAACACCTCCAAGAGCAGTCAGACGACGGATGACGTGACTGAGTGAAAAGGGGATGATTTCTATCGGTATCGGCCCGGTCAGATGCAAACATATCTTCGACGGATCAGCGACGATGATCAGTCTGGCTGAAGCATCGGCCAATATTCGTTCCCTGACATGGGCTGCCCCCCGACCCTTGATCAGTCGGAGTTCAGAGTCTATCTGATCTGCCCCGTCGATGGTGACATGAATATATTCTGCCTGCTCAAGACCAATAAGAGGTATTCCCAATGCAGTCGCACGCAGGGTTGTCTGAATAGAGGTTGGCACTCCGACGAGAGAAAGCCCCTCGTTTTTCATCCGTTCCTGTATCCGTGCCATAGTAAATGCAACGGTTGAGCCTGTTCCAAGACCTACCGTCATACCCGACGTGATATAGTCAGCAGCCTTGTATCCTGCTCGCTTTTTTGCCTGTTCCTGGGATGATAATCCGGTACTCATGATGCTCCTGATAAATATGATTCAAACGGGTTATTCTGTGAGAGAAAAGAGTGTTCGTAAGTCATCTGTTCCTGCATATGCGGTGCAGTCGAGGGTAATCGGGGTAATGGAAATATTTCCTTTATGGATGGCATGCACATCTGTTCCTTCCGGTGCATCAGTTACGATCGGTCCGTTAATCCAGTAGTATGGTTTTCCCCGAGGATCCAGTCTCTTCTCCACGCCAGTGACAAATAAATGCTCTGCCAGATGGGTGATCTCATATCCGCCGGTAATAACTGAGGGAATATTGACATTAATTACATGGGTAAAAGAGGGAAACCCGTTCTTAAGAATTCGGGAGATGACATCACGCACAACCCACTTTGATTCTGTAAATCTGTCGGCAAGGTTGCGTGCATCATCAAATTTCTCTTTCTGATCCTCGATCTGCAATGAGAATGCAATGGCAGGATACCCGTGGTTTGCCGCTTCCAATGCTGCTCCAACGGTGCCGGATGTGGTAATGGCCTCATATGAAAGATTTTCACCAATATTAATTCCTGATACAACAAGATCAGGCCTGACTCCCAGTGCAAAGAGAGCCAGGATCACCGAGTCGGTTGGTTTTCCACCTACTGCGTATGCGGTTACCTCACCCCGGTTTACCGTATTTACCCTGAGTGGCTCAAATATGGAGAGCGAACGCCCGACAGCACTCTGCTGGGTGGCCGGAGCACAAACCACTACATCAGCCTGCTCGTGGAGGGCATCATAGGCAGCCCATAATCCCTCTGAATTAACCCCGTCATCATTGGTAAGGAGAATACAGGGCTTTTTCAGGCTGAATTGAGGGTGCGAGGCTATCGTTTCAGGAGGGGATCCTGATATCATGTATCCCGATTATTTGTTCTCCGGCTTTTTAAGGATGAGCAGAATTGTCAAATGTATGATCTGGTATGAGTAATCAGGAACCCTGAATCGGATTATTTTTTTTCTGATCCTGCGAACTAGTAGCGATGAATATACTGCTTGCTGAATATACGGTCAGTCATGATCCAACGCTGGCCCCTGAAGGTCGCGCCATGCTTGATGTACTGACACGTAGTTTTACCAGGATAGGATACATGGTTCATACTCCTGATCCTGAGATGGGCTTTTCAGAAGAGATTGCCCGGCTTGGCGCAATATGTGATGAAGGGCTGGTTATCGCTCCCGATCACCTCCTCGCGAAATACACAAAAAACCTCGAGGATGTTACACGGAATATCGGATGTAATTCATTTTCGATTGCAGTCTGTGCAAATAAGAAAAGAACCGGACAGATATTACATGCTCATGGGATTGATGTCCCCCGGCAGGTCGCATCTGGCAGACGAATAGTAAAGCAGATATCCGGGTGTGGGGCGGTCGGAGTCAGACTGACTGATGAACCAGCCGGAGAAGGAGAGTTTGGGCAGGAATATATTGAAGGTGAACATCTCTCGATGAGTCTTGTCGGCGGTCGGGTCGTGGGTGAGGTCTGTCTTTATTATACCGGAAAAGGTCCGTTGCTTCTTGCAATAAACCGACAGGATATCAGATTTGGTCAGGATGGTCATGTCACCTATCACGGGGGAGAGACGCCGGTTGATCATCCAAGGAAAGATGAGATGTATGCGGTTGCATCAAAAGTCATCGAGGTCCTTGGTTGTCAGGGCTATGTTGGGGTTGACATGGTTGTTACATCAGACCGTATCGTTGTTGTTGATGTGAATCCCCGCCCAACCACAAGTATTATCGGAATTGCTGCCTGCATGGAGGAGGAGATAGCACAGGTAATCCTCGACGCCTCGTATGGGCGTTTTCCGGATTTTGTGCATCTGAATGGTCATGCATACTTCTCATCAGACGGAAAGATCACCTATGATCGGAATTGATATCGGTGGGGCGAACCTGAAGGTTGTCGATGAAAACGGAGCCCATATTCACTACTGCCCGCTCTGGAAGGAAACGCCGATACGGGAGATACTGAATGGATATTCATCGGCAGACAATGCAGCAGTTGTGATGAGTGGTGAGCTTGCCGATTGTTTTGCATCAAAGCAGGAAGGTATTGAGTTTATCTGTGCTGCGGTCAGGGATATATTCCCTGATGCGATCTTTTACGGAACCGACGGCCAATTTCATACCCAGCCGGTCAGTAATCTTGCTGCAGCAAACTGGCTCGTGATGGCTGACGTTCTTCGGCACCAGTATCCCACTTCTCTTCTGGTTGACATGGGAAGCACAACCACTGATGTAATTCCGCTCAATGCATGGGAGACCCTGAAAGGACAGACCGATTTTACACGATTGAAAAATAGTCTCCTTCTGTACTACGGGCTGCTCAGGACACCGGTCTCATCACTGGTAAGATCGGTTGATCTTGATGGAACTGCTGTCAGGGTAAGTACTGAATATTTTGCCTGTTCCGGGGATGCGCACACCCTGCTTGGGCTTATCACCCCTAAGCAGTATACAACCGCAGCACCTGACGGATGCAGCCCGTCGCGGGATCACTGTATGAGACGGATGGCGAGAATGGTCTGCGCTGATGTGGAAGAGATTGGAGAAGACCGGGTACTTCAGATTGCCAGGACCTATGTTTCTGAGGAGCAGGAGATTATCATCCACGCAGTCAGGGATGTTCAGGATCGATATGGATGTACAGGCATTCTCACCGTCGGTGTGGGATCAAGGCTGCTTGCATCATGGCTTGATGCGCACGACCTTGCATATGAGATGGGATCGGTCGCAGATGCCATGCCTGCATGGGCTGTACGGGAGGCGGGACTACGAATCGTCTGATCCTCTCAGGATTACTCCTGGCCGGTTCATTGGGGATTACCCTTCTGTTCTGGGCTCTGGGATATCCGTTCATGTTTTTATTCCTCTTCATCCCGCTCATCCCCTTTCTGGGAAGAGTGCGTCAGGTATTCCGCTGTCCGGTCTGTGGATGGGAGACTACCGGGAATGAGCGGTATTGTCCCTATGACGGCAACAGGCTCGAGCTGGAAGAGTAACTCAAATCGGCAATACCTGTTGTCCATACCGGAGGGTTTCTTTTTGGGAGGGAGAAATTCCATCAGACAGGGAGCATTCATGCAGGGTTTTCTGTCCAAAATCCCGTCCCCCTCCCTTTGACTTTCGTTTTTTATCGGTAAGGACGATGTACCGATCTGAACGTATGCCAATTTGTTCGATGATCTCATCATGACTGACGGCAAGGATGACAACTGGGGCATGATGTCGTGCATGTGCTCTGCATGTTTCAGCAAGAACCGGTATACTCGTCTCATACTCCTCAAAAAGCTCACGTGAGTACTGGATGAAGAGGAGATTGGATTCATCCTTTCTGATTGCTCCTATAAGTCCGGACATTCCTTCTACTCTTCGAAATCCAATCCTATGTGTCTGATCCTGAGGAAGGCTGAGGAATGGATGTGTATGTCCGAACGTGAGGTAGGTTACCGGCCGGTGCATCATTCTCACCGTGACAGGGATCAGTGCTTCAGAGAGAACGCGCCCCGGGGCAATATACACTGATAAGGTATTCTGATTGATCTTGCGCAGAATCTCATATCGCCCGGTCATATTATGAGGTTGTGGTATGGATAGGTAAAGATTATCCATATCGGGTGAAAGTGAAATCTGAAAATAGTGGTTATGATGTATTTCCTTTCAAAAGGTCCCTGACTCGTTCGATCTCTTTCATCTTCTCTTCATAGTCTCCGACGATCTCTGTCTTGAGCTCTTCGAGAATATCATCCAGAGATTTTATCAGGTGATAAATCATGGTGGGTCTGCCTTTACCTTCCCTGGAGTGCCTGATATCTTTTACCCATTTTCGTTTCATCAGATCAGACAGGGCAATACTCACCTCAGGCTGTCTGAGATCGCATATCCGTTCTATATCACGTGAGGTCAGATCCGCATCCCGAATCATGAGAACCAGGACCCGGGCAGTATTTTTCTTCAGCCCTATATCCCAGAATAAATCTGCAATTTCCTCTTCCCCCTTAGAAAATTGCAGGAGTGCATTATTACCCACCATAGTACACCTGAGAAAGATATGACTGAATACTATATCACAGAAAAGATATAACTTCCCATTGGTGTCTGACTAGGGGACGATAGTATTTAGAAATAATTAAATATAGGGCCTAATGCAGCCTGAACTGGCATTCATTTTGTTACATGTTCTTTTGATTTCCGGTATTCCTGTCATTGGAGGCACACAGATTCATCCAGACGTGTGTTCTGAACTGAATGGTCAGAATGAGCAGTGAACCACCAGTTCTGATCCACGCTGATGCAGGCCATCCGTTTGGGCTGGTTTTGTATCGGATTTTTATCACAGGTCATACGTTCAGTCTGGCATTGTGAGAATTATAAGAAATAATTTTTATATGAGTATCTCAATAATTGTTTTAGAATCAATTATGGCAGATTTACCTATCGCAGCCGTAACCCGTGTTGCCAAAAAAGCAGGTGCTGAGCGCGTCGGTGCTGATGCATCAGAAATTCTGGTACAGAAGACGGAAGAATTCCTTGGTGAGCTTGTCCGGGAAACAGTCAAGCTTGCAAACCATGCCGGCCGCAAGACGCTCAAGGAAGAAGACGTTGAAATGGCTGCAGAAAAGTTCGCCTAAAACTTTTATCTTTTTGTTTCATCTCCTGATCTGTCAGATCACTTAAAATCAATGAAATGCTTCCTGTGAAGTATTTTTTATTAAAGAATCATTCTGATATGACAAGCATAATAGTTTGTGTATTATGCGTCAAAAATCGTAAATATCTGTAAACTATTGAAGACTGATTCAAATAGTAAAAAATTGGTTGCAGAATATCCTGTTAGTACAGGATATGGAGGATGTTTGTGAGAATCATTCCAGTAGACCGCATGGCTTTTGTGTATTGTGTGGGATTACTGGAATTATGAATGCAGGTTCGTGCTGTACCAAAAGTCGAATAGATAATAATAGTGCGAGGAGCCGGATTTGAACCGGCGAACCCCTGCGGGATTAGGCCCTGAACCTAACGCCTTTGACCTGGCTCGGCGATCCTCGCCCAATAACAGAACGTACTCATTATAAAACCGCTCTGATATGATATCAGAGACAATCGTGCTTATACAGATATGTGTTCTTCAATAATAAGGATTCGGAATGAATCCTCGAAATCTTATGATTCCTGGTATCTCCGGAGTTCCCGTTCACGGAGTTCTCCACGTTTAATCTTCCCGGAAAGCGTTTTTGGAAGTTCTTCCACAAACTCTATGATTCGCGGATACTTGTAGGGGGCAGTCACTTTCTTAACATGCTTCTGGATATCGCGGACAAGCTGGTCAGATGGTTCATATCCTGCCTTCAGAACGATAAATGCTTTAATGACCATTCCGCGGATGGGGTCCGGAGATCCGACAACGGCAGACTCCTGCACCGACGGATGTTCCTGAAGGGCGCTCTCAACTTCAAAAGGACCAATACGATATCCTGAACTCTTTATGACATCATCATCCCTGCCGACAAACCAGAAATACCCCTCCTCATCTATGTATGCCTTATCACCGGTGTAATAAAACCCGTTTTTAAAGACCTCAGCATTTGCTTCAGGATTGTCAAGGTATTCAACAAAAAGGCCGACCGGCCGGGGATTTAGGGAAATAGCAATCCGTCCTTCAGTTCCCTGAGGTACAGGTCTTCCTTCCTCATCATGAAGCTCAATCTTCCAGCCAGGTGATGGTTTTCCCATGGATCCCGGTTTGTGTTTCATGCAGGGGAAGGTTGCAATACAACAACAGGTTTCACTCTGTCCGTATCCTTCATAAATGGGAAGATCCGTTTCTTCCTGCCAGATTCGAATGACCTCCGGGTTTAATGGTTCCCCTGCTGAAATACAATGCCTTAGAGATCGGAGATCATACTTGGCCAGGTCAGCAATAATTAGCATCCGGTAAATGGTCGGTGGACAGCAGAATGTTGAGATCTCATATTTTTCGATGAGCGGGAGCAGCTCTGTTGCCTTGAATTTCCCACGGGCGTCGTAGACGAACACACAGGCACCAACAATCCACTGACCAAAAATCTTCCCCCAGCCACATTTGGCCCATCCTGTATCTGACGAGGTAAAGTGCAGGTCATTGCTGTTTAAATCCTGCCAGAGACGGGCGGTGACGATATGTCCAAGTGGGTGTGAATGATTGTGCAGGACCATCTTTGGTTCACCGGTTGTTCCGGAGGTAAAATAGATCAGCATGGGGTCAGATGCATGGGTCTTCTGGGTAATGGGCATGCTTATTGTGGATCTGGACACCGGTGCAGGATAAAAGAGTTCATACTGGTAGCTGATCCAGTTGGGCATCTCACCATCAATAAGCATCCGGTGTTTTAACGTTGGGCAGAACCGGCAGATCTTCTCCACCTTGTCTGCATTCTCGCAGTCAGTAATAATAAACTCAAATTTTCCTGCATTAATCCGGTATTGCAGATCCTTTGGAGTCAGCATCGTCGGCGCCGGGCAGAAGACTGCACCCAGTTTGATAAGAGCGATAACAAATATCCACCATTCAGGAACCCGGTGGAGCATAAGCATCACCCGGTCTCCCTTCTTTACTCCGTATTTTATTAGAATATTTGCCGCTTCAACCGAGAGGTTTCGCAGGTCCCGGAAGGTGTATTTCTTCTCCTGCCCGTCCTGACTGACCCATATCATTGCCAGTTTGTTCCGGTCAGTCTCCGCCCATTTATCTATGACATCAAATCCGAAATTATAGTATTCAGGAACATCAATCCTGAATGATTCAACAAACTCATCATACGATGTCATCTGATGAGGGATCTCATGCTTCATTGGTACCACAGGTTACGCGTACTGATTTAATATACCATTGAAGTATGATATTGCACAAAAACCCCTTCATAATACTGATATTGGAAGTTCTGATATCTGGCAATTGAGATTCACCCGAAAATTGAGGGAATTGTCCATTAGTATTATGGTATGGAACACCCCATGATATCTGGAATGGTAGATACACGATATGATAGCCTGAAGATTGAAAATATTGTTGCATCAGGGGCTATCGCAGATTCAATAGATTTAGAGACAATTTCCAAAAATATAGAAGGTTGTGACCTGAATACAAAACGATTCCCCGGGGCTGTCTATCGGATGGAAACCCCGAAGATTGCTTCTCTTATCTTTTCATCCGGAAAAGTGGTGCTTACCGGGATCAGGGATACTGAATCACTGGATAAAGGTCTTCTTTTAATAATTGACAAGTTGAAAAAAGCGGGTATTCCTTGTTATGATGAACCACGGGTTGCTGTAACAAATATTGTCTGTTCATATGATATCGGCAACAAGATAAACCTCAATAAAATTGTAATGACCTTAAATCTTGAAAATATTGAGTATGAACCGGAACAGTTCCCAGGACTTGTCTACCGGATTAGTGATCCCAAAATTGTTGCGTTACTGTTCTCCTCCGGAAAAATCATCCTGACAGGAGGCAAGAACATGGATGATATCAAGAAGGGTCTGAATTTCATCGAGCAGAAGCTCGGAAATATAATGTAATTTTATTGCCAGAACCTGTGGGTTTTTACAAAATTTCGTTCAGCTTTGAGGATCTCCCGCATCAGGGCATCGCCTGATGTGTAGGTTGCCAGGATCCGAGATGCGGTCTCCGGCCCGACCCCTTTTGCTGAGAGGATCAGGATCGCCTTTTTCCCGCTTGATAAAACCATATTTGCATTCCTGATAAGCTTCTGTTCAATCGCTTTCTCTTCTGCATTTTTTGTCTTTTTGTTTGCGACCGGGTAGAGTTCTGCTTCGTAGGGTTTGAGAGCTGCAATCAGACGTGCACCACAATTACCGCATACCGGCTGCTCTGGTACTCTCGCAACCACTGTTCTGGCCTTCCATTTGCGGCAGTTCATACATACCAATATAACCTCCTGCCGGTCAAGCCGATGCTTTAATGCTGAAATGACCGCCTGATCAGCAGTAGGCGGAGGAATCTGATCCCGGGAAGAGGTAAAGAGGGCAGCGCTACCAATCATACTTGGCGGGCCGATACATATCTGAATAGCTCCCGCATGAATAGCCTGAACAATCTCGATAGCATGAGCGACATCCATGTACCGGGTAAAGAGTTCCCGATAGGTCTCTTCCTGAATCTGGGGATGAGCAAGGAGATCAGCAAGACGGTGCATACTCAGTCGTTCATAATCGGCATCAGGATCGATGGCTCCGAATTTTTTGGAGATCTGTACCAGTTTCCATTTAAAAAGTGATGTCCTCTTCAGAGCAAGTTCAAGAATTCCCCTGATATGTTCAGGCTGAATACCAACCAGGGTATCCCTGACATCAGCAACTGATATCTCCCGAGGTACCCGAAGAAGAATCCGGTACGCATCCAGTTCAAGACCGATTGTTGTTCCGAAGCGGGCGGAGAGCAGGATGGATAACACCCGTCCGATCGCCTCATTTGTCTGGTGTCCGGCACAATTATTCAGGATAATTCCTTCCTCAGAGGATTCAAGTGTCAGGACCTGATCGGTCGGAATGATTCCGTGGTTTTTTAAGACAAGGTCAAGAAATCCGTTTGCAAATGCAATACATGCTGCATCCGTGGTGTATACATCAAACTCCCGTGTCCGGCGAAGTCTGCCTACCTCCCGTGCAATCTCGAACGGAACGGGTATCTGCTCACCTTCCCATGATGGCAGTTCACCATCAGTATTTCGTGCCGGTTCAACGGTAACCTTTCCGTCTTCAAGATCCAGGACACGCCAGAGCTGACCACGGGCAATGAACACTGCCCCGGTGTGTAGTGATGTAATAATAAATGATTCATCAAGCGTCCCGACTGTTCTTCGTGTGACGATATCATATACCGGAAATTTTCGCTCATCCGGTATCATGGAAAGATTTCCGGAGAGATATCTTCGTGCCCTGCTTGTGGTAATTATCCGGTTATTGTCCCGGCGAACGAGATAATGATCGGTCAGTTGTCCGACGATTGCCTCAAGAGTTTCAATATCCCTGACACCGACTGAAGACCGTGACATCATCGAATAGATATCCTCAAGTGATATCTCCCCATACTCAACCGCGATGGCGGCAATCTGGTTTCCGATAACATCACCTGCCTGATAAGAAGGAATGACATTCTCCACCTCTCCCTTCCTGGCACGTGATGCAATCACCAGTGACTCACACAGGTCATCAAATCCGCTGGTAATAATAGTCCCTGTAGAGACCTTTCCGATCTGATGACCGGCTCGCCCAATACGCTGAACAAGTCTGCTTACTTCCCGGGGTGATCCAAACTGGATGACATGCTCTACATGACCGATGTCAATTCCAAGTTCCATTGATGAGGTGCAGATCAGGGTCTTTACCTCACCACGTTTGAACCGTTCCTCCGCCTCTATCCTGACTTCCCGGGAGAGTGATCCATGATGGACATCAACATCACCATCTTTGAGGAGTGCATGACCCAGTGATTCTGCAGTTGAGCGGGTATTGACAAATATCAGGGTTGATGGCCCTTTTCTGGTATGCCGGCGGACTGCCTCTACCTGACTCTCGAACTTTTCTCCAGTTATCTCAACCCTGATGTCGAGGAATTTAGCAACCGGAACCTCAACAATGGAGCACGGACGGGTACCGGTAAGAAACGCGGCAATCTCCTCTGGGTTCCCAACGGTTGCAGAAAGACCAATCCGTTGAAATTCTCCTGCATATCTGACAAGCCGTTCCAGGGCGATAACAAGCTGTGCCCCCCGCTTTGTTCCTGCGAGATCATGAATCTCATCCACAATGACATATCTGACCGACTGAAAATGCTGCCGGAGTCGCTTTCCCATAAAAAGAGCCTGAACTGTCTCCGGGGTGGTAACAAGCAGGTCAGGAGGATGGAGGACTTGTTTTCGTCGCTCTGCCTGTGAGGTATCACCATGTCTGACACCACTCGTAAGACCCAGGTTCTGACACCACCACTCCATTCTCCGAAGGATGTCCCGGTTTAATGCCCTGAGCGGGGTGATATACAGGGTGGTAAACCCTGTTCCTTTCGCATTCAGCATACCGTTAAAGACCGGAATCATTGCACTTTCCGTCTTCCCTGTCCCGGTTGGTGCAATAAGGAGCAGATGATTCCCCTCCAGAACATGGGGTATTGCCTGTTGCTGAACTTCAGAGAGTTCTGAGAATCCCCGGTCATGAATGACCGAACGTATCCGGGTATCAAGCTGAGATATGCTGGTCATAGGCCAGGTAAGATGTGAGTTCTCCTGCATAGGTCCCATCAGGAAGCAGGATCTCTGCCGTTTCAATAATCAGTGATCGGGAAAGGGGGGAGAACGGTGATCGAAATGTCTTTTCTATTCCATATCCGGTCAGTTCATTGCATGAGGGCACCATAAGCACCCGCGTTGATGATCCATCATATGTATCTGAAAACATATGCGAATCCAACTCTCCCAGCACATAACATGGGGTTTTTAGTGCAACACCGACCTGATCAGGTAACGACACCACCGGATGATGATGACCACACAAAAGGAGATGTCCCATAAGGTCCATGTCAGGATGAGTATGGCCATGAAGAATACCCAGTGATCCGATGAGTGATCCCTCTTTCTTTCGGATCTCATCAGGTTTTAAAAACTCTTCAATCCCTGGATCATGATTACCAGGGGTAATGATGAAAGGGATCCTCTTCCGAAGAGATGAAAAAAGATGCTGTAATTCAAAGAATTCCTGGTATGATGTTCCTGGTACGCGGTGTTTTATATCACCGAGCATAATCAGGAGATCAGGGCTGGCCTCTGTAATAAGATCACATATCCGGGTAATTCGTTCCTGCCCTCTGGACCGTATATGAAAACCGTATTTTTGCAGTTCATGCTCAATACCCATGTGAATGTCGGCAAGAAAAAGGATTCTCTGTTCTTCTTCAACCAGCACACCTGGGCCGGCTGGATAAAATTCTATGTTCATTCGTGTCAGTCAGAGGAGTTTTATATATCCGGGTGCCGGTTGATACACTTCATCTTCAGCAATGAGATGTCTGATGGTTTCCCTGACCAGATCATCGGCAAGGGCTGCCCGCCGTGTATATTTTTGTATATCATCAATATGGATGCCTTTAGGTCCTGAATACTCCTGTATGACAGAGAGGATGAACTGTGCCGGCTCTATGGGCGGTCCTGGATCTTTCATAACAGCAAGTGCTTTTTCTGCCTGTTCAGCAAAATGTTTCAGATCCTCAGGCTGAATATGATAATGTTTCTGCACATTACGGAAAATCCCCTGGTCATCTCCGGATACCCATGATGCATACATTTTTCTAAGGCTTTCCAGAAGTTCACGGGCGGCTGCCAGAATCCAGGTGTCACGATCCGATCTGGTTACAATTCTGCATGTCTCTGCCTGCCATTGAATTTCATTTCCATCCTGACCTCTTTTCTGTTCCGGAAAGGCTGTAATACTCAGAAATAATGGTGGGATCAGATCTTCCAGCCTTAAAGAATCAAGAGCCTGAGGTTTTATAATACAGCTCACAGCTCCGGTAGGGTCAGCAATACGTATTATTCCTCCCATGCGGCAGGGTTCATACGATGTCAGTGTCCCTGTCAGCCAGATTTTTCTGATAACCTGACCGCTTGGAGCAATAACAGGTACCGTTTGCTCCCTGCTTAGAATGAAATCGGCCTTCTCTAACAGGAATGAGAAAACCGGAGTATATACCGGGAGAATATCGGAGGATGGGTGTGCTGGTCTGTTACTATCTGTCTGTATCACGTATGCTCTTTTGTGTTGGTGGTGCTTCCTGATAGATGCATTGGTAATGACCTGCGCTTGCCGGAGAAAGTGTCATGTTACAGATATGGTTCAAAGGCGTGATCTCTGGTCAAAGTTCGATCCGACAGGTTTATATGATAGATTAAAATGTTGTGATTTATTGATTAAATGAGAAAAAATTCATAATTTATTAATATTTACGATAAGGTATCTGAAAAAAAATATATTGGCGTATGCATTGCAGATCATATGCAGAGGGGGATAAAATTTCTCCAAATGACTAGAACTTTCGATATGTTTTTAATTCATTGTGAGATATACTAGCGTATACATAATCTTTCGATCGCGGGTAATTTGTATGATGGGGAATGCGAAGACTCTGTGGTGCATTATTCTGGCCATATTCTTATTCTCAGGGACACTTGTAACCGGAGAAGAGAATGATGGAGAGAATGCAAAAGCACTACAGGCAACCTTGGCTTCAATGCCCTTTGTTTTTATCCAGAACAATGGGCAGTTTGAAGATAATGTATCGTACCAGACCCGATCAACCGATCAGGTAATCACGGTCTTGGAAGACGGGATGGAATTTAGTCAGAATCCTGGCAACAGTTCCGTATTCATGCTTTTGAACGGTTCAAATCCTGATAAGAAGATCATCGGTCTGAATCCGCTCAATGGAACGGCAAACTTCTATTATGGAGATGATCCGTCTGCATGGGTGACCGGAGCGGTGCTGACTTCAGGCGTTAAGTATGAGGAAGTCTATCCAGGAATTGATTTCACAGTCTCTGGTAAAGAAGGTATCCTTAAAACAGAGTTTATTCTGGACGCCGGAGCAGATCCTTCCCAGATAATGCTTGTATATCAGGGGCATACCGGCATATCACTCAATGAGACAACTGGTGATCTGGTTATTGAGACTCCTGCAAGACAGATAGTGGATGAAGCCCCGGTCGCGTATCAGGAGATAAACGGGAGACGAAAAGAGGTTGACTGTTCGTATGTGCTTGGTCCTGATGCAACCGTGACGTTCAAACTTGGTACATACGATACGGTATATCCATTGGTTATTGATCCGATCCTGCGTTATTCACTCTATTTTGGTGGTGACGGACGTGATCAGGGGAACTCAATCAAGGTCGATAAGGAAGGATATGCATACTTCATCGGGACATCATGGTCTGATCACTTGAAATATTTCAAGAATAATGACAAGGATCCACTCGCAAATCACAATCCGCCTGCAACCCAGAGTGCATTAAGTAGTGGCGATGTTTCAACTGAAGGACTTGCGCCAGGCAGTATCCAGCCATACTTTGGTGGAGGAGAGAAGGATGCATTTGTTGTCAAAGTAAATCCAGACGGTACTGACCTTGTTTATATTTCATACATTGGAGGGAGTGGTACTGATGAAGGTACTGGTCTTGTCATTGACGAAGCCGGAAATGCCTACCTTACCGGAGGAACCAACTCTCCAAACTTCCCGGTAAAGAATGCGTACCGGAATACCCTGGCAGGCGGATATGATGCCTGGATGGCAAAACTTGACCCAACCGGAAAAGAACTCATCTTTTCGACATACTTTGGTGGGGAACATGATGACTTTGGGTTTGATATCGACATTGACAAAACCCACAATGTATTTGTTACCGGTCAGACAGCTTCATGGAACTTCCCGGTTGTAAATCGGTATCAGCTCTCTCCGTATGGCGGACTTCCAGATGCATTTATCACGAAGTTTACCGCAGAAGGCAATTCCATTGTGTATTCCAACTTTATCGGTGGGTCTGCATTTGATGCTGGAACAGCGGTTTCGGTTGATGCGAACGGCTATGCCTGTATTGTCGGACAGACTGAGTCACCAAACTTCCTCACTATCAAACCATATCAGGATAAGTTACGCGGTCCCTTCGATGCATTTGTTACCAAGTTTGATCCTGAAGGGAAATATCCGGCAATGTACTCGACCTATCTTGGAGGTTCAGGTGCAGATGATGCACGGGATATCATTACCCTGCCTGATGGAAGTCTGATTGTCGTCGGAATAACGAAGTCTAAGGATTTCCCGACGGTCAATCCGATTCAGAGTGAGTTGAAAGGATTGCAGGATGGATTTATTACAACCCTGAATGCCGACGGCTCTGCTCTTACCCAGTCAACATACTTTGGTGGTTCCCTTATCGATTCAATAACCGGTGCAGCCCGTGATATAGAAGGCAATATTTACGTTGTTGGAACAACCAACTCCCCGGATCTTCCGGTTACCCTTGCATATCAGTCCAAACCTGGTGGCAGCTCTGATGTTCTCATCGCCAAATTTAGCCCGAATATCAGCCAGATTGGATATGTTACCTATCTTGGCGGAGGAAGTATTGATGAAGGCCGGGCAATTGATGTTCTGCCCGAAGGGGAGGCATACCTGACAGGGTACACTGAATCCAAGAATTTCCCGAAGGTCTGGCCATATCAGCAGAACTTTGGTGACGGTGACCGTGATGCATTTATTGTCTCTCTCTCTGAACATGACATGATCCCGGTTGTAGACTTTGAAGGGGTCCCAACCGAAGGAGACGCTCCACTCAGTGTTCAGTTCACCGATAAGTCACATGGAGTCCCAACCTCCTGGGCATGGGAGTTTGGTGACGGCGGAACGTCAACTGAGAAGAACCCGCTTCATGTGTATGAGAAACCTGGTGTCTATACGGTCTCACTGACAGCAAAGAACATTGTCTCCAGTCAGAAGAAGACCAAGCCTGACTACATCCATGTCTTTGAACCGGTAAAACCTCCGATTGCAGACTTTTCCGCAAACCCGACCGAAGGTATGGTTCCCCTGACAGTCACCTTTACCGATCTCTCTCAGAATGAACCAGACAACTGGTCATGGGTCTTTGGTGATGGTGGCACATCATTAGAGAAAAACCCGGTCTATACTTACAATAATCCTGGAACATACACGGTGAATCTGACGGTAAGCAACCGTGCAGGTGTATCCTCGAAGGAAAAACCAGAACTTATCCATGCAAAACCTGCGGTAATTCCACCGGTTGCAGACTTTACTGCAAATCCGACGAGCGGTATGGTTCCGCTGACGGTTACCTTTACAGACACCTCAAAGAACGGCCCGACTGCCTGGAAGTGGACCTTTGGAGATGGCGGTTCATCAGCGGAACAGAACCCGGTGTATACGTACACTACTCCGGGAACCTATAACGTCACCCTGAATTGTAGCAACAGTGCCGGGTCTGATGAGATCACAAAACCAGAATTTATTCATGCGCAACCCGCGGTTATTCCACCGGTTGCAGACTTTACTGCAAATCCGACGAGCGGTATGGTTCCGCTGACGGTTACCTTTACAGACACCTCAAAGAACGGCCCGACTGCCTGGAAGTGGACCTTTGGAGATGGCGGTTCATCAGCGGAACAGAACCCGGTGTATACGTACACTACTCCGGGAACCTATAACGTCACCCTGAACTGTAGCAACAGTGCCGGGTCTGATGAGATCACAAAACCAGAATTTATTCATGCCCAGCCTGCCGTGATAGCACCGAAAGCAAAATTCATCGGAGAACCACGGACAGGTACTGCTCCGCTCAGGGTCACCTTTACCGATCTTTCAGAGAACGGCCCGACCAGTTGGGAATGGAACTTTGGTGACAGTCAGGTTTCAAGTGAGCAGAACCCTGTTCATGTATATGAAAAGGCAGGAAAATATACGGTTTCCCTTACTGTGAAAAATTCAGCCGGATCAGATACGCTGGTCGAGCAGAATTATATCATCGTAAATGAACCGGTCCTTCCGCCATCTGCAGACTTCTCAGGTGCTCCACGGGAAGGAAAGGCTCCCCTTACGGTAACGTTCCTTGACCTTTCAAAGAACAATCCGAAACAGTGGTTCTGGAAGTTTGGTGATAATACCACTTCAGAAGAAAGAAACCCGGTTCATACCTATGCGGCTGAAGGAAAGTACACGGTTGAACTGACCGTCAGTAATGAAGGTGGAGCGGATACCAAGATTGCACCTGATTACATAACGGTCACCGCTCCCGGATTCCCGCCAGATGCACAGTTTAAAGGATTCCCAACCTCCGGGACAGCACCACTGACGGTCAGTTTCACCGATCTTTCAACCGGTGAGCCGACAAAGTGGAACTGGGACTTTGGTGATGGTTCAGTCTCCAATGAGAAACATCCTGAGCATACCTACAATGCGCCGGGAGAATATTCCGTAACCCTGACTGTTGAGAATCCATTCGGAATGTCAACTGAGCTTCGGGAGAAGTACATCCGTGTGTATGAAAAACCGGTACCACTCAAGGCATCATTCATGGGTGAACCAACCTCCGGAATGGAGCCATTGACCGTGCAGTTTACTGACCTCTCAACCGGGAACCCGGAGACCTGGATGTGGAACTTCGGTGATGATCAGACGTCTACTGAAAAGAACCCGGTTCATGTGTATACAAAGGCTGGTGTTTATACCGTATTCCTTACAGTAACCAGGGGAGAGGACCGGTCCAGTGAGATCAGGTACCAGTATATCACCGTACTGCCCGCAGGAAAACCACCGGTTCCTGACTTTGTGGCATCCCCGACAACCGGATATGCCCCGCTAGATGTTCAGTTCACTGATCTCTCAACTGACAAACCAACTGCCTGGAGATGGGACTTTGGTGATGGCGGTTCATCTACAGAACAGAATCCGGTCCATCGGTATATGACTCCGGGAACCTATACGGTCTGTCTGGAAGCATCAAATCAGTTCGGCTCAGCGGCAACCTGTAAGGATAATCTTATCAAGGTGACTGAGGCTCCGCCAGCTCCTGCGGAGTTCTTCGGCAGCATTACTGTTGACGGGAGTCCGGCATGCATCGGAGCCATTGTTGAGGCCAGAGGAAATGGTATTGATACCGGCATATTTGGTAACCCGGTAACTACAACCATTGAAGGTGCATATGGAACACCTGACCCGCTGACGGTAAAAGGGACCATTAAGAACGGCGACCCGATCACCTTCTGGATAAAACCGCAGGGTGCAAAGGACTTTGTCCAGGCAGAGTGCTTTGATGTGTACGCTGGAAAGGAGTGGCAGAAATCATATCCATTTAAGAGTGGTTCAAAGACCCGTCTGGATCTCCGGGTAGGAGAGGCACCAATTCCGCCAATGCCGGTCCTGCCCCATGAGTTCTATGGAGAAGTAACCTCGAATGGTATGCCGATGCCGGTAGGAACCATGATCCTGGTAAAAGGAGACAATGTGGTTGAAGGCCACCGGGGTAATCCGCTTGCCGTCACTTCACCGGGGGTCTATGGATTTAATGAACTCAACAAACTGGTTGCACAGGGAGACCTGAAAGCAGGACAACCGCTTACCTTCTGGGTCATTCCGGCAGGTTCTGGAGAGCCCATCATGGCACAGGTCAGGGACGTCGATGCAGGTGGCGAGTGGGCAAGTTCATATCCATACATAGAGGGAGGTCTGACAAGACTTGACATCCGGATAGATGGGGGCACTCCTCCAATTCCGGTTGTTCCTATGACGGTTTCCGGAACCGCAATGGTTGATGGAAAACCCATCACTGCCGGCTCCATGATAACTGCTGACGGAAAGAATGTCCGGGTAGGTATTGACGG
>NZ_DAONKG010000008.1:15782-25093 GCF_035406105.1 Methanospirillum sp. | reverse complement strand
TTTTTAAATTTTTTTTTTTTTTTTTTTTTTTTGAATTTTATTCTGAATTCCTTCTCTATCTCTCTCTCTCTGGATATCTTGCAACTCCCTGCAGGGTTCGGGCCGGAGTAGTTAGTTACACCCTTCCATCTATTGGTAGAGTCATTCCCTTAATCTCTAGATTTTCAAGGTAATATATAGTTGGCCAAGTAATATATAAGAGTAATAAAATAAAAAAGATAGGTAACATAGATGAATATCTGCCTAGAAGGTGTCTAAGTACCAGTTTTCAACAATTTCAATATTTGGCCGAAAATAAATAGTACCCGGCTGACATCAGTCTTCAGCATTTGGCCGAATCCCGGAATTGTCCATGTCATTTATATGAATCCATTTCCTTACATTCCTCACAGCAATACCCGTCATGTATCCCTTTGTATCTCATGCCACATCCTTGACATGTTCTCCATTGCACCAGTTTACTCCTCCGGAACTTCTTGGCGCAGTCCACACTGCAAAACACATGTCTTCCTCTCTGTATCTCACATTTATACACACCTTTCATCAGTTCTCCACACGCTTCACAGTGCCTCGTTACCCTTATATAAACTTCGTCAACCATCTTAACCTCTTTACAAAATCAACATAAATAATTTAACAACCTGCCACATACCATAACAAAATTCCATACTATTTTCCGTTATCCACCAGATTTATTTGGCCGAACCCAGTTATCTGATTATCCAATTATAAACTTAACCATCATTTTTTCATTCATCAATATCACTATTATCACCAATATTATCATCCCCAGTCATCATTTGGCCGAATCTTCAGCACCCCAGCCCCATCCATCACAATACCGGAACATTTTAACAATATCATCATCCATATTTGGCCGAAACAACATCATCATACCGGAACATCAGTGAGAATCTATTTGGCCGAAACATCTTGCTTATCTAACGTAAATCATCAATAAAACACGGTGTTACACCATGGAAGAACTATACACTGCTGTTATCACCATCATCGTTACATTAATCGGTGTTGGTATAACCTACTTTAAAACAAATGAAAAAGCAACGAAATATCTGACCATTGCAAAAGAGGCAATGGATGTCATCGTAACGGCCCGTGATTGTAATAAAACCGATGCAGAACTTGGTAAGGAAGTCCGTGAGTTCTTTGATGCAATCCATAAAGATTCAAGTCTCCCGGAACTCACCTACAAACAGTAAATGTGTAAGATACTAAACCACAGGAGAACCAAATCATGTCAGAAAATTTTGAAATAATCGGTATTGGAAAGACTGCGGAACAGGCAGCACTCGATCCCCGGAAATCCCTTGAAATGACCAGGATGGAACTTGTCGGAACCACCAATGGCAAACTCTTCCTTGCTCTCCGTGATTACGATCCGGACACCAACAACGCGATCCGCATGAAATTCAATGGATATCTCGTTAAAATCAAGGATAACGAATCCACAATGTTCACTAATTCTGAACAGCAGAAACCCGGAAGATACCTGCCATATCCATTTGATATTCCTATGAGATTCCTTGAAGACATTGTACCACCACAGACATTTACTATTCAGTTCGAGACCGGAACCTATGAATCAAATAATTTTATCAGAACCGGGACAAGTGAAATATTCCATCTCACCATTACCCAAATATAAATAAAGTGTGAAATCTATATTCATCACACATACTTTTTTATACTATGAAGTACAATACATATCCATGTTACTCTATGCACTTATAATTGTTATTGTATTCTGGTATATTGGGCATCACATTTGGTGGGAATATGGATATGAAGGCGGGTATGTTACCATAGCAGGTATTATCATCGCCATACTCTTCGTGAATGTCTGTATGGATGTTGAAAATCCAGATCCCCGGTTCAATGTCATGGTTGAATGGTTCCCGTATCTTGGAATCTTCAATCCAAACGTTCCTGACGGTATCCATTTCAAACCATTTACCCAGATAACCCCCGTCCGCTTTAATGAACTGGACTTTGATGAAACCTTTTTCGATAAGAAACTTACATTTAAAGACGGGGAAATTGGAAAAATAAGTTTAAATCTACGGGCTTTCAGGATCGATCCGACTTCGGAAAATCTTGAAAAACATATGTTCAAATATAAATATTATGATAAACTGATTTCCAAACTAACAGATGAACTAATCAGTGAAATGCGCCTTACAGACATGACAATATGGGAAGCGAAATATGCTGTGTCGTTCGGAAAATACAACGAAAACAATTTCAAAAAAATATTCTGGGATAAAATGCGAAATTACGGCATATTTCCGTTTTATGACGGGGAAGGAATCCGCCGCGACTTTGTATGTCTTTTTATCACTCCCAAAAACAGCAATATAAAGGATGCATTTAATGAGCAATATGCATCACAATATTTTTATATCTAAATATCAAACCATATATTGCAGTTTTTTAACTGCGGAGAGCACAAATGAGCAGTATTCCAAAAGCACCTATCAGACGGATGTTTAAAGACAAGACCGAATCAGAGACGCGCATATCAATCTCTGCTATTATTGCAGCAACGGAAGGTATTCAGAACATCATTTATAACATTGTTGAGGTGTCAGAAAAAATTGCAAAGCATGCCGGACGTAAGACAATCCTCGATGAAGATGTAAATCTGGCATTTGAATACGTCATCAAACAGTAAACTCATATCAAAACCTTGGGTGATCGACCGACCATAACTCTTATCATTCTTCCTTTCCCTTTCTCACTCTTTTAAACAATTAACAAATCTTCAATAACTCTTCTGATTTGTTAAAATCCGAAAATAACGGATTTCCAGACAAAACAATACAGGAAAAACCTCTCAACAAAATGAAGGAAAGGAAAGGTGTGAATCTTCCCTTTTGATATCATCCTGTTGTGTTGTAACTGCACATACCTACGGGTTGTTGCCACTATTTAAATATTTTAAACCCGAAATGTCCAGTACAATTGTTTAACAATTTAATGTCGATATAATATAAAACCAAACTTTTTTAAAAACTATTAAATACATTAAAATCAGATGTATGTGCAAAGAACATGCTCTCCTCTTTGCATAACACCCAACAATGTCCGGCATGGGAATCCTATCTTTTCTCCCATGCTAATTCAATTAAATCCTGATTAACTAATAATTTAAGTATTATCAGGTCTAATATAATAATATGTCAGATTCTATAGAATCATTTTTCCAGACCCTGCATACTATCAGCACTACCGGTTCACGCATTGTTAAAAAGCAGATTCTTATCAATTATTTAAAAACATTGGATTCTGCTGATCTTATAATCATCATGAATATCTTACTGAATAACTATGTTACAAATGTTGGTCCCTCATTAATCAGTAAATTCAAATCTGCACAAACATCACTGTTTCCTGAAACCATAACTATCGAAAAGTTTCATGAGATTCTTCAGCAATTTACATATTCATCAACTGAAAATGCTCATTTGATCCAGTTTTTGTTTATGAATACAGATATCCAGCATAGAAATTACATACGGAAAATCTTATTAAACAACATAAACATTGGTATTTCAGAGGTATCAATTCTTGAATCGTTATCCGAGGTATTACAGACTGATGCAAAATCCCAGTATTTCATAATACATGATATATCCAGAATTATTAATAAACAATATCGGGGACCGGAACTCTTCAATCCAATTATGAGTATGCTTGCCGATTCAACTGACATTTCAAAGTATCCCGAAGATTATTCGATCGAATATAAATACGACGGGTTTCGGCATCAGTATCATAAATCAGACAGTTTATGGAAGATTTTTTCACGAAAACCTGAAGATATCAGTTATAAAGTATATGAAACCGGTGAATTCTATACAAAAATCCTGAATTCATTAAATGTTCAGAACATTATACTTGATGGTGAGTTGATCAGCCCGAATATGAAGTTTCAGGATGCTGTAAAAAAACATACATCATTAGTCCCGGTTATCTTTGATATCCTTTATTTAAACAATACATCACTACTCGACACACCATATATAAAGCGTCGTGAAATACTTGAAAATCTCCTGAAAAACACTGGTATAACCATATCGAAGCGGTTTGACAAATCCATGTTGTACGATACTTATTCGGAAGCTTTAAAATCCGGATACGAGGGAATTATCGTTAAGAATAATGTTGAACCATATATTCCGAATGAACGAAAGTGGATCAAGATGAAACGACAGACCGATTCCATGGATCTTGTTATAACAGGAGCGGTTATGGGGGAAGGAAAACGTTCTCATCTTTACGGTTCTTTCATTTTAAGTGGTCTCTATAATGATGAACTATCCCCGGTATGCAGGGTGGGAACCGGATTTACTGATGCGGAACTCGAGATCCTGTATAAGATTCTTAAGCCATACGAGGTCGTTAAATCTGATGGTTCTATCCACTTTCCTGATATCCGGATTTACGTGGAGATCGATTACTTCGAAATAACAGATTCTCCCCTGTATCCATGTGGAAAATCCCTTCGTTTTCCTGTATTTAAACAAATCAGAACCGATAAATCACTTTCTACCATCCAAAATCTCAATAAATTAATAAAATAATGAAGTTCAATTATATTAATATAATAATTATTTTTCAAAATACTTAAATAAAATTACAGTCAAGTATTAATCATGGCACTTCTTGTATCAGAAGAATACGTCAATCCATATGGTAAAAAGACATTAAATGTGTTGAACATTGCCGTTATAGATGACTTAAAGATAATGAAGGATACAGAATCCGATGGATATGTAATCTGTGCAAGTCATGGTGATTTTGAAAAATTTATCTGTAAATGTGACACAATTGAAGAATCAAAGAGCATCATAAAAAATATATATAATTCTCATACAAAGTCTGAAGAATACGAAATCATCGATGTTGAGTCCATCAAACCGCTTCCGGTAATGGAATCCATCAGTGTTGATGAAGTACATGATCTTATGCTTGATATCCTTGAACATCTTGGATATTCAAATCTGGTACAACTGTACGAAAGCAAGATTGGTGAGTATATCGAGTCTTCTTCACAAAGCAGCATACAGAAGAACAGAACATTGGATGAATTCATCAGTGAGGTTCCACATGACAGAGATACAAAAGCAATCAAGGCAGAATCCATTCAAACGGGAAACATGTCCTATATGTGAAGCCGGGTCTATCGGTGTTAAATGGATTCGTGATTATTATCAGGGTAATAATGTAGGCATTGCTGATATCGCAGCAAACTTTGGTATGACCATTGAAGAGGTCTACAGACATATTAACCACCACGAGCTGATGGTTATACATGATGTGGAGGCAAACCGGCAAACCCGTGAACTTTCAAGCCCGGACTTTATCTTAAACGAGTTATCCACATTATACAGTGCAGTTTATGAGTGTTTTCAGGATATTCGTGCAAATGAAACCGATGGAGTAAAGATTGACCAGATAACCAGATTAAGTAAGGAACTTCGTGAGACAATAAAACAAATTACGGATTATCAGGGTAAAACCGGTCAGAAATCCGAACGTGAGATGAAAATCATCAATATCGAAGGAAACTTTAACATGCTGGTAGATGTGATATCCGGTGGAACACTCTGTCCGCATTGTCAGGCAAAAGTCCTTGAAAAACTTGATAACCCGGAGTTAATCAAACTACTTAAATAATACTATTTAATAAATCCAATTTAATAAATCCAATTTAATAAATCCAATTTAATAAACCCTGTTAAATAAAACCCTGTTAAATAAAACCCTGTTAAATAAAACCCTTTTTAGTTAACCTCATTTATTTAATTCCTGTTTAATCAGAATTATTTAATCAAAACATCTTTTATATACAGATTTCCACCATTTTTAAATAAAGGTAACCAGTTTATTTATATCATTGTGGTATCCAAGATTATCCATGAATTATCCCCAAATGAGCGATTGGCATATACCAAGACGGTTTTAAGAATCAGACAGGACCCGATATGGTTTATGAAGGAGATTCTTGGGTGGAAAGGAATGTGGCCAAAACAAGAGGAGATCATCCGGACGTTTTATCAGCATAAGTATAACCCAAGCCTTCCCGAATATAAAGAACTTGCTTGGATTTCCGGACAGAGATCCGGAAAATCTGTTGTAGTTGGTCATATTGCAGCATATGAATTCCATGAGATTATTTCGCTTGATGATCCTGCAGGATATTATCATTTAATGAAGAAACAACCGCTTGCTGTAACATGTATTGCAGCAGGAAAAGATCAGGCGCTTGATGGTATCTTTAGTCTGATGCAGACAGCATTGGAAGAATCCGAATGGATTAACCATCATTACGATTTAACGTTTCACTCAGATGGTCGTATCGATTCATACTATAATAAGTGTTTTGCACAGGTAAAGGCAGCACGTGCTGATACTGCAGCAGGATATACAAGCAAAGCTGTGTTATTTGATGAATTAGATCTATTCCAGAATAACACAACTTCCAAACTTGCAGCAGAGAATGTATTTCGCAAACTGGTTAACTCAACCATGACACTGGGAAATGCCGGAAAAATCATCAGCATTTCTTCACTGGATTATACAAACGGGATGATGGCACGTGTATATTACGATGCTACCCAAAAACCGAATGCATTAGCCTACAAATATTGTACATGGGAAGTCAATCCAAATCCTGAAGTGTCAGAAGAGCGTCTCCGGGAAGAATATAAGTATAATATGGAAGCATTCTGGAAATATTTTGCGAATCGTCCGGATGTAAGCAGCACTATGATGTTTCCCGGAGGAGTTCGCTTAAACCACACCATTCCAAATCTCTTAAAAACCGATATAATAAGTCTTGATACGGAAGTCAAGGATATTCCACGGGTTATTGCCATAGATCCTGCAGTAAAGAATGATTCATTCGGTATGGCATTCGGATGGCGAAGAGGAGATTATATCAGGATTGACGGGGTTACCAAATATGAAAAACCCGGTGAAAAAGATGCGTTCATTAAACCATCCGATATCAAAAACATTATTTCATTGATTCTTGATGAAATGAACATAATTGGATTTATCCATGACACATACCAATATCCGGAAATCCTTGAGATGGTTGAGTATGATTACGGGCTTCAGCCAATTCAGCATCATGCAGACGCGGAAGCATATGGAAAATGGTTTGAGATTCAGGAAGGTGCCAGTCCTTTAAGTCTGGACATTACCTATGATGAACATCTCCGCCGTGAATGTGAACAGTTAACAAAAGAACGACTTCCAAGTGGCAAAATCCGGATAGATCACCCACCACGCGGAGGAAAAGATTCTGCTGATCCGGTAGCAAACTGTATCTGGTATCTTGACGCCAACATGCAGGACTTATACGGTTCATTCAAGCCCGTGGGGATGATCGGGATTATCTGATTTTCATCGGGTTAAACACAATACATTTAAATATCACCAGATTATCATTTATAAATATAACCTAAATTTATATATAGAAGAAATTTACAATATAAAAACTATGAAAGTGTTGATTAAATATAAAGATGGTCATTCCGAGGAGAATGTAATAGATTGTACATGCAGACTCCCGAAAACATTAAAACAGGTGTTTTTAAATAAAGAAGTAGTGGATTCTGTTGTAATCACGGAGTTATAACATGGCACGGATACAGCGGTTCCGGTTTGGTGCTGCGCCATGGAATATCGTGAATGTTTCGGCAGGAGGAGTTGCAGAAAATCAATCAAACAGTACCAATTTTGTCAGATATCTCATGGGAAATTCAAATTTTCATGAGATGGGAAGGGAAGAATTACTTGAAAATCTGTATATAATTGATCCTGAAATTGCATCTGCTGTTGACAGTTTCAGTGTTATGTGCAGGGAAAGCTTCAAACATTTTATTCTTATTGACAACATAGAAACAGATAATCTTCCAGATACCATAGAGAATATCCCGACTGATTTTACAGTCTCTTCCAAAAACCAGATCCGGTCAGAAGCAACTATTCATAACACATATAATCAGAGTTTACTTGATGAAATGGTTGATACAGCAAACTGGATAGCACGGACATCACATATTGAAAATCTCTTTGAACAGTTCGGCTCCATTCTGTATATCCATGGCAATCTCTATGTTCTGATCAACAAGGATTATTCCTTAACTATATTACCCAACGACAGGGTTACCATTGTGGATAAAACAGAAAGAATAAGCCAGAATATATCAACATCCGATGATTTCGACAGTGTTATTACAGAAGCGAACATTCTGGTTCTTGATGAAGGAAAACCAACTCAGAAAACATTTAAAAAAGACAATTTCAGGATTATTAAATTCAGGGAAGTCCCGATTAATGTCAAGGATTCCAAAAACAGATTAACTTATGGGATTTATTCTATCAGTCCGCTTCGTCGTGCAGTTATACCGGTTTGGTTCAAACGGATTTTAATGGCAAATGATGCATTATGGCGTGCAAAAAACGTCCCGCGTGAACATCATAAAATTAGTGCTGAATCCTTTAATACCGGATTATATCAGGGCAGTAACGAGCAAAGAATGAGAAAGGCACAGGCAGCGGCAGAAGCATTTATCAGCCAGTATAAAAACGAGATCTCAAGCAAATCCCCGGATCAGGCCTATATCACACTGGATACCATAAACATCGAGCATGTTGAGCCAAAAACCGCGTCATATATGTCTGCTAATGAACTGATGGAACAGATGAATGATGCCGTGTTCAGTGCGATTAATCTTCCCAGATCCGTGGTTAAGGGAATTTCCGGTAGCAACTTTGCCAGTGAACTGGTTATCTCAACATACACAAGCACAAAAGTGGTTCAAATCGCCAAAAAAATTGGAAATCTCATTCTTGAAATCATCAAATTAAAATTACTTGAGATAAATCCGGCATATCCTGTCCAGTACCTTGATATAAAAATAGATTATGAATTAGGTACATCACGTCTTGAAAAGATCAAGGAAGTTCAGATTTTATCAACACTCGGTATCTGTACACTTGATGAACTCCGGTCTATAGTTGGACTCAAACCACTGACAGCAGAACAGATACAACAGGGTCTGGTTAATACAACCAACAAATCAACAGATAATGCTAGCAATGTCTCAACTTCTGATCAGAACAAACTGGATTATCCGACAACCCCGCATAGTGCAGTTACACAACCAACCGATTCCGCTCAGGCAATCATTAATAAAGTTACACAGTCAACCAGTGATTCAACAACTGAAAGAAAAATCCAGCAAAACTCATAAATTTCAATTCAGACCATTTTT
>NZ_DAONKG010000008.1:0-15682 GCF_035406105.1 Methanospirillum sp. | reverse complement strand
AACAACTGAAAGAAAAATCCAGCAAAACTCATAAATTTCAATTCAGACCATTTTTTATCTTTTAAATCACAAAATCAAACCATTTAATAAAATCTTTTGTAATCTGTTTTATTTTGGAATAATTTATATATTGTAAACTTTAAAATGCTTGTGATGTCTAACTATAAATCTTTCGATACATACTTAATTGAAAGTCCTATTTTACAGGTCGGTGAATATACTGACATGGATAGGAAACATCTCAAAGTTACTCCCGAAATGGTTAGACACGTTTATGAAATTATCCAGTCACGAAAATCCCCGGCGAAAATCATCGATAATCATGACGGGACCGAGATTGGTGAAGTCCGAAAATACGAGTTATCTGATGATGGCAGTCAGATTATCCAGAAAGGAATCATTCTTGATTCTGAACGATTTTCAAGGAGACAACAACAGGGTTACAAATTTGTATCACCTGAAATTGTAATCAACCGGGATGCCAACGACCGGATAGTATCAGTTGATATTGATAAACTCGCTCTTACACAGAATCCGGGTATGATCCCATCAATGTATAATGTTGAAAAATTCAGGTTTTCTGCACCGAATGAGGATGATCACATTATGGAAACAAACACAGAATCTAACGGTTGGAAGGAACCAATTGGGGAACTCGAAAAGCGAATTCAGAGCATGAATTCAAAATTGGACAAAATTGGTGATAAATTAATGACAGAACAACAGTCTGTACAGCAGCAACAGCCATCTGTTCAGAACATGATTACGCTGACACCTGAACAACTTTCTGAACTTGTCAAGTCTGCAGTGAGTGAGCAGATCAAGGCGTTGCAGATGTCACCACCGGAGACTGAAAAGCCAGCCGAGGTATCAAAATCAACCGAAGATGATGGTACACAGGAGAAACTGCCTCAGGAACTGCTCGAAAAAATATCCCGGATGGAGGCGGATCTGGAGCGATACCGAAATGAAACGAAAGCATCTCTTCAGAGTAGGTACGATGCCCTGTATAAGGAGCTCCGCGACTTGGGTATCGAGAATCCGGATGAACTGGTATCTGATTCGACTCTAACGTTAGAGCAGAAAATATCAGTCCTTGAAGGTTATAAACGGACAAGAATCAAGCATTCAGGCATCACCAGCCCCCTCAAGGAACCATTATCGGGAGAGAGTTCATCTCCAAAACAAAGACAGAAGATCACGATCAGTGATGTTCTTAAAAAACTGAACGCAGAGAATTCACCTGATCTGCGTGAAAAAATATCAAAGCTCAGAATTTTCGATGAGCATGGTGTATTTATTGGGTGATGTATTATGGTTATGATTCCAAAATATTCTGGTACTGGTTTCGTTGTAAGATTGAAACCGGATTTTGGGGAGATTCAGACCCCAATGACCAATACTGGTTACTACACTCCGTATCAGTTTGGTTACAAAGGACAGGCAGTTGTACTTGCAAAATCTTCACAGTTTGATCCGGATGCAACCCCGACTATGCTCGTTGCAGTTCCGGCAGGTGAAGGGGCTAACCCTGACGGATACATCGCAGTACCTGATCATACCAATGATCCAAGACCGGGTGCAGTTGGTCATCTGCTTCCTGAAGCAGGATTCCTTGATCAGGTTGATGATCAGGGCATTCCATATGCCAGTAAAATGGCAAACTGGGCTACTGCAGGGATTGTCGCATTCCGTGAAGGAGACATTGTCGGACTTCCGCTTGCAAAGAATCAGACTGTTGAACCGGGTGATGAACTTACTGTTGCCACCGGCGGATTGTACAGAAAGGTTGTTTCCGGAGACAGTGGTGTCTGGGTTGTTGCAAAGGTAGAAATGGCAGCAAAATCAACTGCAACCACGATTGTTCCTGTGATGTCACGGATTGTAAGCAAGAGACGTGTGTGAGGTGAAATAACATGGTAGATGAATATAAACTCGGAACATATACCTCGGATCTCACGCTCGAAGAGAAGGTATTAAAGGCATCAGCACTGACCATCAGTGAACTTGTCGATCTCGAAACCATTCAGAATATGGAGTTCATTGATGCTGTGAATCAGCGTACCACCAATAATCTTGATGTACATATGTATTTCAGGAAGAACAAACCGGGTGGTGCGTTCCAGATTGGAGAGCAGATCCATGCACCGTATACCAGATATGAAACTTTCCAGAAGAATCTTACTCTGAAGGAATACCGTTCAGGTGTTGCTGTAGATGACATTGCCCGTGTCCGTCTTGATGAGGCAAACCAGATTATGAATGCTGTTCAGATGGCTGGAGAAGCATTTGCAGAATACCGTGATATGGAGATTCTTGAAACCCTTATCAATGGTGCCGGTGTTGAGGTTGATGCAGGAACCAAGTGGAACAATGTCGCTGCTGATATCACTGGTGACATTGGTAATCTCCTTGACAAGCTCTTTACTCAGGATACCACGAATGTTTCAGAACGTGAGATTGACAGTATCATCATTTACTATCCAAGCAAGCTGTACTCACAGATTCGTGAACCGGCACGCTTCCTGACCAATGCTGCAAATACTGTGGCAAGCCGGATTCAGGTTAACACCAGCGATCTCGACTGGTCCCGTCAGACCTACGGTATTACTTGGATGGGTAGCAAGAAACTCAATTATGTTGGTGATGCTATTGCTGTTATCCGGAGTGGACGTACTGCAGATCACTATACCTTCGTGAATGACAAGGTCCCGCAGGTTGAACAGGCCCGGAACCCGTATCATGGTGTCAATGAATGGATTAACACCCGGTTCTTCGGAACGTTCCTGTATCCACGTGGTCCAGATCCGGAAGATATTAACAAGAACGACAGAGTTCTTCGGATTAAGACTGTCTGTGACAAGACCGCAGTATAATCCCCATCATTTTTCTGAATTTTTTACACACATTTTTATTAAATACAGGAAATTAACATATATTCCTGTATGGCTATACAATTCAGTTCCCTCATTTTCAAAGTACGGAATGCACTGGCGCAGATTGATATTACCAGAATTGATGATATAATAATTTATGAATGTATACAGGAAGGATATGATACCATCCGGATGATTGCTGATATGCTGAATATCGATATTGAAACGATTCAGCAGTATAAGGTTGAGCGATGCACGGTGCAACTTGCCAAATACTTTGCCTACAGAAATTATACAAAACTTGCAGAGCGGCTTGAAGGAACGGAGCCACAGACATCGGCATTGCAGGTATCGTATGATCAAAGTGATGCAAAACAATGTCTGTCTTTGCTGTTCGGGTGCCCGTTTACCGATGAACTCATTCCGGATATCGCTACCATGAATACATTACCAACATCCGGAACCATGACAATATCTGATCTTGCATGAATTCGCGAACGTTCAGAATAAATATCGATCCAAAAAAAGTCGGGATACCGTTCGGTACAAAACCACATCCGTCAAAAGAGATTGTATCCGTAATGCTCTCACACGGAACATATTTTTATATGTCAAAAGACTATAAAATTCCTGCGAAATTTAAGGATCGTGTTGCATTTGGTAAGCATATCCAGTCCTATATAATCACATTAATTAATAAGGAAGTCAGACAACTCATGAGATACTGGATTCAGAATGTTGAGAATTATTTTAACAGACGTGCATATGGTCGTTATTTTGGAAATCCCAATACCGGAGCGAACAGAAGAACAAATATCAGATCGTTTATCATCACTCCGACCCAGATGAAATTAAAAGGAAACCAGCCATATCCACAGATTGGAAAACGACCATTTAAGAATACCGGTCAGTTGAAAAACTCCCTTCGTATCATGAATGTTTCAATATGGGGTGCAGAATTATACGTGACTTCTGTCTATGCCCCTACAAATAACGCAGATTACGTGAACTTCCTGATACATGGTACCAGAACTGTCAGGGGGACTCCGTATATCCCTGAACTGGATAAACGTATTCATGCACATGGGCGATGGATTGGTATTACTCACAGATATTGGGAACGCTGGCAAAAAATGTTTGAACAGAGAATTCATGGTGCCGAATCCAGACTAAATGCGCAAATCAGCCAGTATATCAAGGCAATGGGTGCGGTAGAAGGAATTTACCATCTTTTACAACAACCAACTTTATCACCTGTACAACGAACAACGTTAATAAAAGAGTCCAAACGAATCACCACAACATACATCCGTGCCGGCAGAAAACTCATATAAAGTCCACTTTAATCATTCCTGTTTTAATAACATCTTTATATAGTCAATTCCAATTTAAGTTTTATTATGGTGCGAAGAGTCAGGCGGCAACGGGATGTCAAAATGGCCGTCGAAGAAGGTCTGAAACAGTTAGGTTATACTGTTTATCCGCAGGATACCGGATATCTGCAGCCTATGGAATGTGTTGTCAGATATACCGGTTATAACCATGAGATTATTACAACAGAAAGTTACTGGGATTCTGTTGAAATCGTCATTCTGTACAATGAAGATAACAATAATGAAATGCCAATACATATAGTTGAGATACTGGAAAATGTGACAAAATATGTTGAGGATTCCGGTGTGCCAAGTTGTACATCATTTAAATTTACACGCGTTATCCCGTATCCAAACGGAGAATCAACACGTGTTGAAATCTATGCAACATATGACTTTGAAGTAGACTGGATTGACAACAACAACTAATTTTCAACCAGTTAATATTTTTCATTAATATTAATCAGATTTGCATTTTAATCGTATGTAGTATTGTGGCATTCAATTTACAATATATAAATGTAATGCAAACATTTTTACATCATATATAAATGAGGTAAATTCCAATGTTTTATGACCGTCTCCATGGAGGACAAGAATTATGGTCGCAAAACGAGAGATTTGTATTACTAAGGACCCGTATGCATATGATGAAGTCCTTATGGATACATATGGTATTACTCCGGGTTACCGTGCCGGAGTTCTGGGAGCAACTGAATCACAGACTGCTACCCTTGACTTTATAAGATATCCAAACTACCCAACATATCCTGACACTCCAAAGTTCACCACATTACGTGTTCAGGCACATACTGATACTGCAAATCGTGAAACTATCCGTGAAGAAGCCACTGATTCTGTTGCAGCAGCATCACTCTTTGGTGGTGTATATAATGCATCAGGGTCAATCAATGGCGTATGGAGAGGCTGGGATTTTCACTTATCAGGATTCCTTGAAGGTATCCTTGGGTATCAGGGAGAGACAATTCCGGATGCCCCAAGCCTTCCGAATCAGGCAGCAACCGGAAAACGATATGAACTTTCCATGATTCCGTCAGTGCTTGCCCTGAAGATTGTTGATGAACAGGCAAAGACACCAAGTGGTACACGTGGAACCACCACTATCTACCGTGGAGTCGGTATCAGTTCATTTGAAATCTCACTGGCGACAAAGAAATACGCAGAATTCAGTGCTGAATGGATTGCCAGACGATCTGAAGTTTATGATCTTCCACACAACTCAAACTCAACCATCAATGGTGACCCGGCAATCTTCTATAATGCCGTGTTAACATGGCAGCCTGAAAATGGTTCACCAACTGCATTCAAATGTGCAGAATTCAAGATGAATATCGGCCGTCAGATTGATCGGGATGCATATATGATTGGTTCCCAATTCCTCTATGATCTGCTCTATAACGGAATGACTGAACTTGGTGGTTCAATCTCCCTTGCCCCGTCAGACTGGGATAAAATCCGTGCGATGATCGCTGGAACTAATGATGACTCTGTCAATACACTGGATCAGGACAAACATGAATACTTTGGTCAGGTTGACTCAAGCCCGACACAGAGCACCGTTCTGGCAAACGCAATTCCATCAGGTAAATTTGTGGTTACTCTCCATACTCCGGATGGAACCCGTGTGGTTACCAGAATCACCGCAGATGAAGCTAAACTTACCGAAGCATCCCGTGAAGCACGGGGTCAGGATAGATTCAATAAGACCATTAACTGGGTCGGTATTATCAACAATGACAAACACTTTTATGTTGATGTATATCCACCAGCATAATCTTTTATAATTTATTTTTATAATATCACTCCCCATGTTTTTTATATAACGTAAACTTTAAATATAAAAACCATGGCACGAGGAATTATGGTCAATAATGTGGCAGTGCCGGTAAGTGACGTTTCATACAATGCCCAGAGAAATCCCATTGTTGAAAAGTCATTCGGACATGCTACAGAACCCGAGATATATGGTGGTGGTGTTGTATACACTGGTTCATTCGGAGGCGCTTACCGTCCCGGAAATAATGGGTGGCAAACAGTCATTAAACAATTTATGGGTGGAAATCAGGCCGCCAACGTAGAGACATTTGCACCGGACAGTGTAATTCCAATTAAAGTTTCTGATGAATTTGATAATACATTTGAATTCGGGAGTTGTGCAATCACTTCAATCGAAATAAATTGTAACGTTAATGATTATACAAAAATTACAGCAAACTGGATTGGGACATTTGCATCATATTCTACAAACAATCCATGTTCATCTGCAGAATATACCGCACCAATTTCCGTATTCTACAATACAAAAATAGGGAATATGAAAGTAAAATCACTTCGGTTACGTCTTGAACGCCCGTTTGATCAGCAAAATTTCATCATCGGATCTGAATATCTTCAGGATCTTGTCCAAAATGACAATGTAACAATATCCGGTTCTTTTACGGTTTCTCCAACAGATTACGACCTGTTTAAATCAATATATCTAACCGGAGATCCATTATCAAAAACCCCATCAAATGCAAACAAAAACCAGATTATTGTAGATGGTGCAACAATTGAATTCCGAAATCCGGAAGGAACAAGCACTATAGGAACCATCGTTATCTCAAAATTCGCGTTGACTGATGGTGATGCAAGTGCAAACGGACGTAATCAGTTCGAGAAAACCATTAATTTCAAGGTCCCTGTAGATAACAAAACCAGAAAGTGTTCATTTACATTCGGTTCATAAATATTTTTCTATATTTAACTCTTCAATATCCATATTATTTATAAAATGGCAAAATCCATCAATAACTATGGTTTCAAAACGAAAAAACCCATTTGAACTCGAAGTTACTACGGAAACCGATACATACAGAGTAAAAGTCCCGACAGGTGATATTGGCTGGATTCACTTTTCAATTTTAATGGAAGCAGAAAATGAAAAGGCCAATGCACTGGAAGAATACCGGAGAAAATGGAATGAGGAAACTGGAACATATGATGAAGAAAAGGTCAGACTCCCATCACCACGTGAGGCTGAAATAATGAGAGTGGCCATGCAAAAATGGATCAAGGAAGTCATGCCTCATGTTATTGTCAGTCATCAATGGGATGAAGTACCGTGGTTTGATATCATGCCAATATTTCAGGCAATTAGCACAAACAGTTCCATAAATACGACCAACTTTCGACCTGTTCAAGAATCGTGAAGAACTCGGTGAATATGTCGATCCTGATGGATATCTTGCAAGACAGGAACAATATAAAGAGTCCATTGGTTTTCTGGCAATGCTCTCCGGGAAACTTCCACATGAAATCCTTGAAGATCCAAACTGGCCAAAAACCATCATGTTTGATCTCGAAGTGTCGAAAATCGTTTGGAAGCGCTACTTTTCGATTTTAGCATCAAAAGGGCTGCTTTAATAAACACTATTTTTAAACCCCTTAACAAAATGAAGGAAAGAGGTGAAAAGAGTCCTCCATCTTGTTGTGTTTGTGTGCACATACCTATTGGCATTTCCATATATTTATTATTTGTGTTTCTTATTTATATTACATTGTAATAAAAATTACCTTATAATCTTTATATGTGGAAAAATTTATATATGTTTTTATGGTTAATCCACGGGATCATATTAAAACTCTTATTGCTGGTGGGATGTCACTGGAAGAGATTGCCAATTTAATAATCAATAACAATAGAACTATTGGGAAGACCAAGGAATCACAAAAAGAGTTAATGTCAAGGCTTGAACGTGTTAAACGGGAGGAAGTGGGTGAGATTCCTGATATTCCAAAGAAATACAGAGATTATATCGAAATGAACGCCAATACAATGCACACTGATAATTTGCTTGCACCTGTGGAAGAGGGATTACGTGTTGCATTAAAA
Organism: Methanospirillum sp.; assembly: GCF_035406105.1. Lineage (GTDB taxonomy): Archaea > Halobacteriota > Methanomicrobia > Methanomicrobiales > Methanospirillaceae > Methanospirillum. Next base: position 7,538 of record NZ_DAONKG010000008.1, on the reverse strand, counting down.
CCGTTAATATATGCTACCCGTGCACGAACAGTGAGTAAAATAACACCGGACATCCTTCGTTCCATTGGAATTTTTCCTAATGAGATTAACACATTATCTGTAAATCATCCACGTGTCAAGCGTGCATCCCGTGAGCTTACAAAACGTGGAATTGAGATTGCTCCCAGTGCCTTTTTTGGTGAACTCCGGAGACATCAGTCTTTCAACCGTTTAGAAATGGAAAAAATCAGGAACGGGGGAAGTATTGCAAATAAAATACGTCGTGCAAGATCTGGATTAAAACCTAAATACTATAAGACAGGTGAACCATTCAGAGTTGGTGGAAACCCGTTAAGTAATAAACCATATAATGCTATATTTAAAAACAATTTAAAGTTTGCACGACTTGAAGATCAGATGAAAGATATGCAGATTGTGAAATCCGGAGTTTCACAACTGCCGAAATCTGTAAATCTAAGTGTAATACCTCCGGTTGATGAAGCATTTTTAAAACGGATTGATCAGTTCATTCTTGAAAACAAAATAAAGAATCGTGGAGTAAAAAAAGCAAACACTGGTCTGAATGCATTAAAAAATCTTCGGTTAACAAGAATCCCATCAGAACTTGAGATGCCACACTTTGATCGGGAAAAGATCGTGGGAGATTTCATAGATCAATCGTTCCTGCATCTTGCTGATCATTCAAGATATGCCGGTACCGGGATGATGGGTGAAGCACTGGATGAGATGTATTTTTCAGGTTTATCAGGTTCAATATTTGATTTTAACGGGATTCCTGTAGGTGCTGAAAGTTCCGGTATAAAAGGTAAATTTTATGAGATGACCAGACTTGGTGTTTCTGATCATCCAAAGTTTAATTTTCAGGGTCAGGGTCTTGGAAAACAACTGTTTAATATGGCACTTGAAAAGGCACAGGCGTTACAAATGCCAATGATCTGGACAAGTGCAGCAAATCCCCACACATTGGAGTTTTATAAAAGACAACCCGGTGCACAACGCCGTGGCAAATCCCTGTATGAATTTATTATTCCGTATAAGAAAGCATTGGGTGGACTGATTAAAACATACCCAAAAAAGAAGACAATAACACTGACGCTCCCATCATTCCTCGAAAAACCGTATAGTATGTTAAGTTCAGTTGCGTACAGGGTTGCACCACGCTATATCAAAGAAGCAATGACAGGATATCGTGTAACAGAAGGTATGGATATAGAGAAAAAGAGAAAAATATTACAGATATTTAATGAAACTATTATAAAAGAACAAAATGATAAATTTTATGAATTATATAGAGATAAAAAGAATCACTCGCTGTTACTAGACTATTCAAAACCACATATACGCGGAATCGAACCTAATACAGAATTGTATAAGAATGTTCAGAATGTCTTTGCCCGTATACCAAAGTCATGGAGAAGAACACTTGCGTCCCAGATGGGTAATTATGATTTTGCATTAGAGATTCATAAAATGAAAAAAACAGATCCTTATTATAATTTTTCAGCAGGGTATTATAATAGTGCATCCAATGAGATTCATCTGAAAGATGATAGTACACAGGACACAATTCTGCATGAACTTATACATTCGTTATATAAAAATGCATCCCCAAATGCAAAACAGATTGCAATCGAGAGACTGAGAAAGGAACTTAAAATTTATGCGGTGGGTGATGATTCATATAATGTATATTCCAAGATGACACTTTCGAATTTTATACCGTTTATTAGAAATTACTATGGGAACCTGAATGAATTATTTGCATATTCAATTGAAGATATCAAAAATTTACATATAAGAAGATTCGGCGGATCATCTATTCCAAAATTTGCAAATGGATCATGGATAAATCCTGTGTTACAACGTAATGCACAACAGAGTGTTCTGAAATTACGTCAGTTACAATCTGTTGCAAAAATACAGCAATTGCGAAAACAGGTAACTGCAAAGAATGAACATCATCAGGCATTGCAACAGCGAATGCTTGAATCTGTAAACAAAATAATGCAGATGCGGAGACATGTCCAGACCCGTGTAAGACCTCCGAATTATGATAATTTGATGAATCCAAGCATCAATCTTGCATATAAAAACGCTGCAGGCAATGATAACCGCAATTACAGGGCCGTTATAAGGCATATCAGAAGGCCATTGTTTGAAAATCCTGATTATGCAAAAGAAGTCATGCAGTTCATGTTTGGTTCCGAATCTGGAATGAATACCGTTGTTTCAAATGCAACAACACAATTTCAGGGTGCTCTGCAACAGGTACAGTCATGGATTCCAAAATCAAATGACAATACATTAATAAAGAATATGCTTGAACAATTTACCATTGGAGATCCTGACGAACGGGGATTCAGACTTGTTCATTTCAAACCCGGTGATATGGTAGATCCCAATTTAATAAAGCATATCTATGATCTTTCAAAGCCTGTTATGGATGCAGAAATGCCAAATTTAAACTGGATGCAGCGAACCGGAAGTAATTATGCTCTTGATAATCTGGATACAATAATAAATAACTTAAAAATTTACAATGGAAAATTAAACAAAATGGGTTTGGTTGCTGCATTGGATAGCAAATCCAATGAATTATTAAGTTCCTTATTATACAGTAATTTCACACCTATATCAACATATGTCAACTTCTTTGGTACCCGTGGTTCCGTCCGTGGAAAAGGTATAGGTTCACAGGTTTTTGTTGAAGCAATGAAACATGCGTATGAATCAGGGGTTACAAAGTTTTCACTGACACCATTAAAATATCCGGAAACTTTAAGATTTTACAGAAGACATGGAATGGATCGGAACCATGAGTTTGATCTCGCACGACATGTCCCCAGATTGTTACGTGAACAAAGTATCATGCTTGGTGGTATATCTGTTGACGAACAGTTACGCGGAATTCATGGTAACTCAAAAACTCCGAATGCCATAATACGGAATATCAATGAAACCGTACTGGATAGATTAAAACAGAGATATGGAAAAAGGGCGTCCGGCGGTGCCGGTGGAATTGATGCACTGGTTTCGAACGGGGAATATACGGTTTCCAGTGCATTCTTAAGAAAGATTGGAGGAGGAAACGCACAAACCGGAGCGGGTATTCTCGATATGATGCGATCCGATTCACGTTATGACAAGAGAATTACACCGGATGAACCATCATTCGGGTACCTCGACATGTTTTCATCAGGCGGATCGGGAATATCCAAGATAGTTGGTCCGGGAGATGTTGATGATGACAGAATTTATGCCAAATTGCGGGTTACCGGCGGGAACAATGATCAGGCCTATATTATACCGGGTTTTCTGCGTGATGCATTAAGTTCTGCAGGAAGACCAATCAGTCACAGTGGAATATTCACCGGGAAATCATTTGCAACCGGTGGTTCATTAATTGGTAGTGATCTCCCGTCATTTATGTATGGTGGATTGCTTTCATCAGATGCAAATCAGTCAGGAATAATTGTTTCGTTAACCAGTGGTTTTAACGGAATATCCGTATTAGTCAAGACATTATTACAAACCAATACAATTTTAAACAAATTAAATACCATTTTATACAATACAACCAGAGGCTATGGAATCGGTGGACTTGGTGATACTGCTCTGCAATCAAAGGAAGCACCAACTGAATTTACATTAACAGGAAAACCCGTAAGAAAATATGAGCATCTCGGTCCCGAAAAAGAAGGGATGTATCGTGGGCATGTTGTAAGACAGTATCTTTCAGGATATCGGAGTATCAATGTCGGCTTTCCTGATATGAGAAACTGGAACCCGACAGACTATTTTGCACCACCAGAAGAGGCAGAAATGTCGATGCTTGGAAAGGCCAGAAAAGACATGATCATCTGGCTGAAAAATAAGCAGAACATGTGGAAAGAGATGGGTGAACGTTTCTGGAATGTCGGAGCCGGAAAGGAATATATAACAAGTGCAACATTTGAAACGATCATCGGTGGACAGTTTGAAGATATTCCGAGAGAGGATTATGCTGAAATTTTAAAAACCGGTAAATTAAAGAATGGACAGCCCATCAATTCACAGTTACTCCGGTATATCAAGAATCTTGATGTTATTGAAAATCTCGAAGATCAACTCAAGGACTTTGCAGAAACCATATTCGGGCATAAAGGTGCACGTGGCTGGGTCGGTGTTGATATCTCCAAGCGAATGGAAGATGTTAAGGTTTATAAAGGCGAGACCGGACAGGGTGAACCGATTATTGATATTGAACCACGTGAAGTTGCACGTATTACTGCAGAAATCAAAAGAACTGATACTGAATTGAAAGAAATGGGAATGACCTCTGATCAGGTCAAGATGCAGTTTGAACAGTTTATTAGACATGCATTGAAAGATACCAAATCAACAATCCCGGTATTTCAGAATTTTGAACGGAGGATTGAAGGTATCAGGCGGGAATTTACAACACTCTGGAAAACAGGAAATATGTTCAAGGATATCTCATGGCGTTTTGCAAGTCTGTCAATGAGTGCCATGGGAGTTTACTTCTCCATTCAGGGAGTCGTTATGACACTCCGGCAGGGATTCTCATCCTTGCTGACCCCGTTAAGTGATATTGAAAACCTGTTTAAATCAATAGGAATGTCCAATACATTTGCAGAGGAAACCATCAAAGCAAATAAGGTAATGAAAGACCTTGGTGTTAACACCAATACATTGTTAAAATCGTGGAAGGATATTACCGGGTTACAGGCATCGTGGAGCGTTGGTCTTGCTTCATTTGGTGCCAGGATTTTCAATCCGGAAACAATTGATGCAATTAGTACATCATTTACAAATGTATTTGAGAGCATAAATGAATCTGGAAATATAGAGAAGATGCAGGAATTTTTCAAGGCACTTCCTGAAGCATTACCTCCGATTCTGACCGGGTTAAACACATTCGTTGATATTATCAAGTTTATATCCACAAATGACATGTTTGGCAAGGGTTGGATACTTCAGATGTCATCCATGGCTCTGGTTGTTTCATTGTTCCTGCAGCCAATTACAGCGTTTGGTGCATCCCTGATGACAATTAGCGGGGCTATAATCAAGACCATTGCATACTTAAAAGGATTATCTGATGCATTTGCACTCGGAACAATAACAGCAACCGGATTTGCAAATGTATTAAAGGGAATTGCAGTGTTTGCTGTCAATGGAATACTGGTGTGGGAAGCATTTGCATTTGCCATCAATACCGTAGCAGAGGCATTAAATCAGGATTTCAGATTGCCATCACTTCTTTCCTCATTTACCGGAGTAACCAATGTACAGGATGTTGGAAAACTTCTTGGCTTCAAAAAAGGAGATGTATTTGAAAACGGTATTGTTCAGGGAGAACGCGAGGGGATTGACAGCGTCCCGGCGATTACCCCGCAGGGTCCTGCATTAATTGCACCGGGCGAAGCCATACTTCCTGCGGATCTTGTCGATTTATACGGGGAACAGAACGTTGAGAAATTTATCAAATCAAAGAACATCAACGATTTAACAGGAAATCGTAAAGCAGAAGGTGATGTTTACTCAAACGGAACTATTTACTCACCTGACAGTGCAATTCTCACATTCAGACAGATATCATCCGATAACAGAAAATACATGGGTGATATTTCAAAATATACCAGAGAAACCAGTGATTATGTAAATGCATCATTCGATGCCGGTGCTTTCCATGTCATTGTTGATAATGAAACATGGAATGGTGGTGCAGGAGCCAATCCTTTATCGGGAAACAATAGAGTGTCTTTAACACGTCCAAAATCAGTTGTCGAAGAGATGATTCCATATCTGGGCTCTGGTATGAAATCAGTATCACCCCTCGATCTGGTATTTAAAGGATTAAAAATTCCGGAATTCAAGATTCCCGAATCCGCAATAAAAATTATACCTGATGCATTATTCAGATTCTTTACCGATATTATAGGAAAAATGAAGAACATTCTCGATACTGAAAAAATAAAAGGAATAATTGATTCAATTATTAAAAATATAACTGATTTTCTCTCAAAAACAAAAGAAAAAGTTCCAACTTCAATATTAGACGAGGCTATAGACAGGGCAACCAAAAGATATGGACCTGATACCGGTAAAACGAAAGGAACAATAGAAGATACCGGGAAGTATTCATGGATTGATACATCAGAAGGGTATTCTTATGCAAACGATGTATTGGAAACATATGAAAAATTCGTTCCTGACACTGGTAAATCCACTGATTCATTCTTTAGCAGACTATTCAAAGGATTAAAGGGAATTTCAAAACCCGGATTACTTAAGGATCTCTGGGGTGGTGGAGAATATAATATCAAGGAAGGAATGAAACCAACCGATCCGTTTACAATAATGGGTGGAACTCGTGTAGCAGCAGAATATGGTCTTGATAGCCCTGAATTCCAAGCATTTATGTTGAATTCAATCATAGCAGGTGGTGCATGGCTTGGCGGTTCCCGGTTACTTACCCATCACATTTCACCATATCTTATTAACAAAGGAATTGGTATTGCAGGGGCAGAAGGTGCCGGTGTTTTATCAAAGGTTGGAGGTCTCGGTCTGATTAAGGCAGGTGAAGGTACCGGCATGATTGGTAATGTCATGGGAAAAGGATTAAGTCAGGCTGCTAAATATCTTGTTCCGGTAGCAGCAGTGACTGAAATTGCCAATGCCGGTTCACTTATGAGGGAAGGAAAAACTCCGGAAGAGATAAGAGAATCCCAGAAAATTCAGGATCTCATGACTTTTGGATTATTCCGGTATATTATATCAGTCGGGTATGAGAAAAATCTGGAAGAAGGAAAACAGGATATTGAACAGTTCAAAACACTTGACAAAGTTATAAATGAATCCTTAAACAGTCAGAATCCATTATTAAGCCCTATAACCGAAACGATGAAAAGGATATATAACAAACCGATAGAAACATTGTTTCTTATAAATCCAATGCTCCTAACATCCAAAGGAGTCGGAAAAGAGATACTTAATTTAACTGACTATATTCCGGGAACAAACGGAAATATAAAGAAGTTCGTATCAGATGCTTACAATGATGTATTCGGAGCAAGTACAACAGATATTTTTCTTGGTGGAAAATACTTTGCAAAAGGTATTGCACCAACGGCAGAACAGATCGGGACAGCAGTTACGACATTCGATCCCAACATGTTTTTGGATTCAACAAGACAGGTCCTTGGTGGATTTCTAGAATCTGTCGGACTAAAAAGTAATGAAACCAAAGAAGAGAAGGCAGAAGCAAAACTTTCCACAGAGGATCTGCGTTCCATGCTGGACTTATACACTGTACTAAATCAGAATACCGGAACGTCATCAGATACTGAAAACCTTGTAAATGTATTCAATTCAATGATACCTGAAAAAGGTTATAATACGGTAATGGACGAGTATAACATATCAAAGCAGATTCAGAATATCAATAATACACAGAATCCGAATCAGATTACAGTACAGGTTGGTGATGTTATTGTTCAGGTTGATAGTCAGGGCAAATCACTGGATGATATCAT
>NZ_DAONKG010000007.1:0-25165 GCF_035406105.1 Methanospirillum sp. | reverse complement strand
TGAGCGAGGGTATCCGAGCCAGGTCAAAGGAGCAAGGTTGAGGGCCTTGTCGCGAAGGCGTTCGAGCGTTCAAATCGCTTCCCTCGCATACTAATTCTCGTGATTATGTCTCATGATAGTAAATTCTTTTTTCATGATATTTTTTCTCATGATTTAACCAAATACGTCATCTCTCCCACATTCGCCAGATCTTTTTTCAACCATATTTTCATACTCTGGTCCAAGCAACCGTTATATCTTCAATAGTTCCTGATCCAAATGCTGATGAGAGGAAACCTGAATTGGTACCATACATTTATGTATGTTCCTTCTTCTCCAGTATCCAGAGTATTCAGAATAGACCGCTCATCACTGAAATTGTGAAAAAACAGATGAAACATCTGGTTTTCCAGATATTTGTTATCCTGCACGTTCTCCCACATCTTCATATTCCTTCACGGAGAGTATTTCTCATGCCAATTCATCACAAGTTCCCAAGTTCCTTCTTACTGCATCGCCTGCGACCAGGTATCATGCTTTTTCTCTGTCTGTCCACCGTTTTCTTCATTCCATCGTTATCAGCTGAAGAGCCTTCTGAACCCATACCCCTCCATATCCTGGCAGTCAATGATTTTCATGGTCAGATAAGTCCTGGTCAGAAGATAAATGGAACACCGGTTGGAAGTATCCCTGTTCTTGGTGCATATCTCTCTAATGCAACAGAAACGTATGGGGTGAATAACACCATTATTGCCCTGCCTGGTGATTTGACCGGAGCGTCACCGGCTGAATCAAACCTGCTTCTGGATGAACCTGCAATACTCTTTTTTAACAGATTTGTGACCGGTGACTGGAAGAAAACCGATAGTACCCAAAGCGGGGGCAGGGTTATTGCCACCCTTGGCAACCATGAATTTGACCGCAATGTCTCTGAATTACTCCGGCTCATCAATGGCGGCAATGGAGATACGAATATCACCCATCTCGTTGATCCCTATCCGGGGGCACTGTGGCCGGTAATTGCCGCAAATGTCTATTGGAACGGGACAGAAAACCTGGTCTTTGCGCCATATGTTATCGAGCATGTCAATGGTATTCCGGTCGCATTCATCGGGGCAGTCACACAAGTAACCAGTGAGATATCAGAACCGGAGAAGGTTGCATCAGTTGTCTTTACCGATGAAGCGGATGCAATTAACGCCCAGGTACAGGCCCTTCAGAAAGAAGGCATCCATGCTTTTGTTGTTCTGCTCCATGAAGGTGGAACCCAGACGCCCTATGACGGCCCGACGCGGGAGACCGGGGATCTTTCAGGCAGAGTGGCATCGATTGTTATTCGACTTGATGAAGATGTGGATGTTGTCCTGTCCGGCCATACGCATGCCTTCACAAATCAGTTTCTCCCCAATGCAGGTGGAAAGCCGACACTGGTTACCCAGGCGTACTCCTACAGTTCAGCATATGCTGATGTGTCCCTTGCATTGGATACACAAAGCAGGGACGTCGTAAACTCAAGTGCTACAATCATCACCACATACGCGGATCAGGGACCTGGACAGATCCCTGATACGAATGCCCAGGAATTGCTTGACGCTGTCAATACGACTGTTGCCCCCTTTACCAGTCAGGTGATAGCAACAACTGATATTCCCCTCACCAGAACGCCGGATGAAAATGGCGAAGCACTTCTCTATAATATCGTAACCGATGCATTCCGGTGGTATATGAAGACTGATATGAGTATTCTGAATATCGGATCCCTTCGGGCAGATATTGACGCCGGTGAGATTACAACCGGTGAGGCCTACTCCGTCATGCCTTTTCATGATCAGATTAACATCGTTCAGATGACCGGGCAGCAGATTTTGGATCTGCTCAATCAGCAATGGACACGAACGGTAAAACCGGATCATCTCCTTCAGATATCTGGATTTACCTACTCGTATGATGAATCCAGGGAGCCTCAGGATCGGGTGATTCATATCACATTTGAGGGAAAAGACCTTGATATGAATAAAAAATACACGGTTGCCACTACAGATTTCCTGATATCCGGAGGAGACGGGTATACGGTAATGAAGGAAGGAGATGTGATCGCATACGGGGCACTTGATGTTGACGAGTTTATCGAATATCTGAAAAGTATCCCGTCACCGATTCATCAGAAGACCGGCGGAAGAATAATCCGGGTTGGGAATCAGTCGGAGGATGCGATGACTGCTGGATAACTCATTATATGAAAAAGGATACGGGTTATCCAAATAATTCCCCGATAAACTCTGATAATTTCTTTGTCAGTTTCCCTTTTGTCTCCCCCTTCTTTCCTTTCTTTCCTTTTGATGCCGGTTGTTTTTTTGGTACTTCAAAATATCCGGGAAGTATCATCACGGAGATGGTTTTCCGGACATACCAACGCCGCTCCTTTCTGATGCGTATCAGCCGAGGGAATAATGTCCCTTTCATCTGTTCAAGAGAAGAGATCCATCGCATCTCATCAATCAGTGAGATATCAAACCGTGCAAGAATCATCGCCTCAAGTGAGAACACCGGCGGAATACAGGCAAGAGCGGTTATTGCCAGGGGCAGACACACCGGAAGACACCGGATATGGCATACGGGCAGAAGCGTGGTATCATAAGTGCCGGATGCGAGAGATGGTACTGGAGAGCAGGAAATCCGTGGTACTCGAAATAGCGGGTAAGAAAGGCAGATGACTGGAATCCCCGTTCTTTCTTTTTGTATACGCCTTCGTTTCAGATACCTGACCGTGTGAAGAGGAGGTGGCAGGAATAATACCTTTTTTCCAGGTAAAAAGAAGCGTTCCGGCTGAAGGGGGAGAATCCGAAGCATGTGATCAGGATGACAGAACGGACAGACCCCTGGGACTATACAATACCAGTGACCAGAGTCATGCTGGCAGGAGACCAACGAGGAAAAGGCAGAATCTGCCCTTTTAAACCAGTCGGAGAGGATATCTTCGATCGATTCGCTGATATCCGCATGATCTGAAAAAATCTCTCTCATCGGATACGGAATCCGGTCTGGTGAGGGAACATACCTGGGAAATGCCCTATGGAACCGTTCTGCAATCTGACGAGGATTGCATCCGTCCATCATTATCATACTCAGGAGAGTTCTCACCTCTGAGATCTGAGAAATCTGCTCTTTTTTCTCTGGTTTTCCGTCGTCTGCGGGAGCTGCAATGATCCGGACTGAACTGTCCGCCCCGATAAAGACTGATCGTGGTGAAAGGCTATAGGGATGCAGTCCTGCCCTGTGAATAGAGAGAAGAGCGGAGAGGAGATTTCTGCATGCCGCAATCCGATGCCTGTATGAGAATGCCCGTCTCCATTCTCTGCAGCTTGAGGGGTCTGCTGCAACATGCCAGTGAACATACCGGGAGAGATCGATCCCTGGAATGAGATAATAATATCTCTCATGACCCGGAAACTGCCGGGGGGCCGTCTTTTGTGTGTAACTGATAATGGAATGAGGAATAATGATTGATGGGGGGACCTGACTGGTTCGGGGGGATGGGTCTATGGTGAGATGGTTCATTCCGATCAGGATCTGATATCCGGACCGGTCTGTTTCCCGAATCTCTCCGTGGGATATTCGGATCAATCGTCGCCCTATCAAAACCTGATGCCCATCACTATCGACATATTGCGGGCAGACAGGCCCTGTTCGATCAGGTTTTATCGCAGTTTTCTGCTCTGAATTATTGGTAATCAGTACCGCTTGCGGTCGCTGAACTGCCTGGGCATCCAATCGCATGCCCAGAATTTGTACCCACCTGAGCGGGTCAGGACGAGCCGCCGGGTGCTGATGACCGGTGACAAATGCCTCATGAAAGAGAGCACGGATTGGTGCCGGAATCCGGTCATATGACGGGGCGTACTCAGGAGGATAGAGCCCTGGAATCTTCTCCTCATACGCAAAGAGGCCACGGATAATCTTATCCGGAGTGGTAGGTGCATCCTCAATAAGCGGCCCGCGACCCTGATACGGATGGGCCCCCTGCATCAGAAACCTGAAAATCAGGACGGCAAGGGCAAAGCGATCAGAAAAGAGCCGATCACTATCCTGCCTCTCAAATGATCCGTCTATCAGTTCGGGAGGGAGATACTCACCGGTTCCAACCCTGCAAAACCATGTCTTTGATGATGACGGGTCGGTGATCTGAAATGAATCGGTATCAATGAGACATATCTCTCCGCTGGTGCTGATAAACACATTATTCTCACGAAGATCCCCGACACAGTGGCCATTCATATGAACTGCATGCACAAGACCTGCCAGTCGTGCAGCGGCCTTTAATGCAAAGGAAAAATCCTGATCCGGTCTGTCATACCATATGTGTACCGGCATATAGGTGCTGTCCAGGCGTGTCATCAGGTATCCAAGAAAGCGGTGCGGAGAAGCTGTTGAGACAATAATTCCTAAAGGCCAGCATATTCCGGTGCCGGGAGGTGTCTGTAAGGGGTTTTTTTGCATAACCCGGATCTTTTCTTCCATCTCCGGGCTGCTCCGGTGCGGATGAAAAATTTTCACACATTTTGTGTCGTCATCTTCAATATACCATATCTCACCTTCTCCGCCGGATTTACCAGATGATATGATCTGAAGCTGATTGCCCTGCTGGTCAAGGACAATCATTCGTGACCTGGTTCTCATTCTTGGGAGACGGGTCCTCGCTTTCACCTGGGCCTGATATGAACGGATAATCTCTATATTCAGGGTAAACGGCCCGGTGTTTGTGATGATGACGAGTTGCACTGATGCTGGAAGGGTGCCCGGAAGGAGGCGTGTATCAACCCTGATGGTAATAATCGTACTCTCCGTGACTGAGAAGATAGATGGAACAGCGGTTATCCAGGAATATTTTGATGGAATTGTACCCCGGAGGGTCCCGGATCCCATATTTTTAACGATAAGACGTTCCTCGATGATGCCCCGGACCGTCCAAGATATACGCAGAGATGATGGAATAAACCGGGCAATTGGGCCTTTCTCCTCTGACCGGTGTATGGAGACCTCAACCGTCTCTTCCCCACCATTCGTTTTTATATGGATCCTGCCGACTGGATGCCGTGCTCGCGGGGCTTTTGAGGGGAGTATTCTGACCGGAATCGCCTGCATCGTTCGGGTCCAGATACCACGGACCGGTATCTCAATCCAGTCAGAGAGCGGAACCGCGGTGCCTGATAAAAATCCTGACCCTGCATTTCTGACCGTCAATGAGAATGAAAAAGGTTCGTCCTTTGTAATGCCACAAAACTGAAAAACCTTCTCATCCAGACGGAGTGAAGAAACCTGTGCAGGGGTTCGCCGGAGTTCTATCTTGACCCGCCCAATCCCGCCGGTTGAGAGGATATGCACCCATGACTCTCCGCTCGCCGGGGCTTTATCAGGCCTTATTTCAAGTATTACCCGCTGAATAAAAGTAGTATTCAGGGTCGTGTCAAGAACAGTGACCCAGGCTGCATCTGAGCGGATATTCCCATAGAGCCGGCCTTTCCCCTCATTCATGATCACCAGTTCCTCCCGGATTGGGCCTGAAGACAGGGGAGAGACCAGGATACCGGAACGGTCAATCCGGATTTTTGGTTCAGATCCGGACGACCCGTTCATCAGACGAGCTCACCAGGAAGAGAGAATCCGACTGCCAGGGTCATATCATCAGACGACAATGCACGCATCCGGGAAGAGACGAGCAGGTCAGCTAGTTCTGCGTTTAAATCCCGGTTTTCAATGCAATACTGCTTAAGAGATCTCACAAGTGGCACAATGAACGGTTCATACGGAATATATGCCCCCTCTTCCCGCCTCATAAGTGCCCCCTGACATCCGTCCGTTGCACACAAAATGGCATCACCCCTGCCGGATGTGATCCGAAGATGCGACTCCCAGTTTGTTTGTGTCAGAACAGCCGTCTCATTCACAAATTCTGTCTGGCCCGGGACTGATAGCAGGGATGCTTTCCCGTCAGACAGGATAACACAGGCACCATCACCGATATGGCCACAGACAACCTTATCAGGAGTAAGGACTGCCATCAGCAGGGTTGTTGCATATGAGGATATGTCTGTTCCCTCCGACCGGGCACAGGCCTTGATATATTCTCTCCCCTCCCGGACGGCCTCCCTGATAATGAAAGCAATATCAGGATCCTGCTCTGTCCTGAGTAAGTCAGCGGCAGTATTGATACCTGAGGAGATCGCGATCGCTGCTCCTTTTCCTCCATGTTCTGCTGATGAGAGGCCGTCTGCAACTGCAAGTATGAGTGCACCAGGGAGGATGACCCCGCCCCAGGCATCTTCACAGGGTATCTGGTCACGAATATGTCTGGTTCCTGCGACCGATGCCCCACAGGTGATATAGGGTCCCGCATTTTTATGGTGCATTGGATCAGAGTGTAATTACTCCCCAGCCTTCCGGACCGACCGGGTTTTCAAGTGAGATCTGCTCACCGATGCGGGAGTCTGATATCTGAGAGAGACTCTTGGAGAGCCAGAGGAACATATCGGCCCATTTTGCTTCTTTGAGCATCAATGGTGTCCTTCCCGGAGGAGAGATCTCACGAAGGAGGGTCATATTGGCCTGGTCAACACCGAGCGCCCAGAAGAGAAACTTATGATCCTTTTCTCCTCCATGCACCGCTGCAATAACCTTTTCCCAGGTTTCATCCCCTTTGCGCATATCAGTCGGCTGACCATCGGTGATTAAAAAAATCCAGGGCCGATAGTAATCAGTTCCGATGGTTCGGTACTCAGTTTTTCGTTCTTCAACAAGCCGGACAGCCTCCAGGATAGCCTCACCCATGGGGGTATATCCGCCGGCGGTCAGCTCAGGGGGATCAAATGCTGAAATTCCGGTAAATGGTCTGACAATCTCAACTCCTTTCCCAAAGGTGATCACGGCAAGATCGATCCGCTTTACAGCCAGATCGTCCTCCTTCAGTTCATCGGTCAGGATACGAAGCCCCTCGTTTAATTCTGCAATCTTATTGCCTGACATGGATGCTGATGTATCAAGGACCAGAACTGTCGCACAATGAGGATGTTGCGGATAGGGAATATCAACGATGTCTTCCAGTTTTTCTACGCCCATTTATTGAAAATTGTCCGGTAACTTATAAAATAATTATCACATCATACCGGTTGGTTGAAGTGAGGAAAGAAAGGTATAGTACTGTGGATCTGCTCGTTGGTATCGGAAATGATCTGCTTGGGGATGACGGAGTCGGTCCGTATATTGCAGAAAACCTCCTTGGTTCAGACTGGTCGGTTATCAATGCAGGGATAGTTCCGGAAAATTTTACGCGTACGATACGGGAAATGAGACCGGATCAGATTGTTGTCATTGATGCCATTCATATGGATCTCCCCCCGGGCTCAGTCCGGATCATTCCTCCGGATGTGATCAGGGATTATGGGATTGGGACTCATCAGCTTCCTCTCACCTTTTTTATCGAACATTGTGCCATCCTATCATCGGTAGTTCTCATTGGAATCCAGCCTGGATGCCTGGATTTTGATACAGTACTCACCCCCCCGGTTTTGTGTGCTGCAACAAAACTCATCGCGATTTTAAAAGAACGCCGGCTTTGTGACATTCCCGTTCTAGGTATAAAAGAGAAGAGGGAATAAGATTGATTTCAGCTGCAGGGTATACGTATACAGGAAGGGGATTGAGTATGCAATATGAGAATATCGATAGTGCTGAGATGGCCGAGATGGCCCTGTCACAGGCCGTTGATGAACATATTGAAAAGAGCAAAGAGGCTATCGACCGGATATCAGAACTTGAGCGCCATATCCTGCAGTGGAATCAGGAGGACATCAGGGTTCTCCGCAATAACATCCAGGAGATGCGGGAACTGCTCAAGAAGAACTTTCAGGTTCAGATTGAGAATTTTATCAATATGCGGGCGATTCCTGGGATGCGGGTACCGGACGAGATAAGACAGATCTATAAGATCATCTCGGTGGATAAGAAAGGATTTGTTTTATTTGGAAATGAGATGGATAAAATTGCACACATCTCAAAAATAACCGAACACTACCGGAAAAAAAAGGAAGCGGCAGCTGCACAGGCAAAGGCAAAAGAGAAGAAATAATCCTCCTTTAGATCAGGTCATCCCCGCAAGATGCATAAGAAGCGCAATACACCCTTTTTTATCGAGTGGCTGATTATCATTTCCGCATTTCGGAGAGTAGATGGAGGCAGGACATCCATCTTTGCATCTGCATTCCGCAACCATCGTCCCGGCAGAGGCACAGAGGTCTTCATAAATATGATACGCACGTTCCGCAAGACCAATTCCCCCTTCATACCCGTCATAAATAAATATGACCGGTTTTCCCCTGACCTCGGCAGAAGCTGGTGACGAGAGTCCCCCAAGATCCCACCGGTCACAAAGGACATGATAGGGCATCATGGCGATCAGGGCATGTTCAGCACCATGAAGTGAGCCACCCATATCCCGGTCTGGTGATAATGCACTCATCCCTTCGAAGGAAAACTCTGTCCAGACCGAAATAGTCTCAAAGGTGATCGGTTCAAGGGAGAGTGGTTCGGTTGAGATGGTCTTTTCATCAATGAGCCGGCGGTACCCGTGATAAAACTCAGATACCATTACCCTTCCAAGACACAGGGTTCCGGATCGGATCTCCCTGCTCATCAGTCGTTCCCGGATCTCGATCCCGGTCTGGTAGTTCACCTTGGTATAATACCCTGGATCCTCCTGTACTGCAAGAATCCGGTGTCGTTCATAATCCCAGGAGCTGACAAGATACTGCTCACCCTGGTGTATGAGGACCGCCCCCGGGTGTGCCTCCCTGCACGCCTGTCTGATATCCAGGGTCTCGATGACCCGGTTTCTTACCTCCACGGTCCAGACTTCACTAATCTGGGATAGTGATACCAGTTCACTTGCCCGTTTTCTCCCGGTATAGACATATCCACGCGGTGTCTGTGCAATAAGACCACTTCCGATAAGGGCGTCAAGGTGATCGGTGATTCCGTTTCCAAACCAGCGAATATCGATTTCAGGTCTGACCGGTAGCTCTGAAGCTGCACAGAGGAGCTGGCCGGAGAGGATATAAGGGTTTTTTGTATCGATAATGGCATGTTCATGCGGACGAGCAAAGAACTCCTTCGGATGCCTCATAAAGAACTGATCTAGCGGGTTTTGCATGGCAATCAGGATGGCAAGGGCATCTGATGCTGACCGTCCGGCCCGTCCTGCCTGCTGCCAGACCGACATCATGGTTCCGGGATACCCGGTCATTACCACGGCATCAAGGGATCCGATATCTATCCCGAGTTCGAGGGCATTTGTTGATACGAGCCCCCGGATTATTCCTGCTTTCAGGTTCTGCTCAAGTTCCTGCCGTTCTTTTGGGAGGTATCCTGCCCGGTATGCGGCAATGGCCGTTGCTTTTTCAGGAAAACTTCGTGCAAGACTTTTTTTCGCCCATAATGAGACCAGCTCTGTCATCCGCCGTGACCCGGTAAAACAGAGGGCCTGAAGACCCGCCTGGACCAGAAGGGAGAGGAGTTCAGCACTCTCTGAATAGACCGAGCGGGGTTGTGCCATCTCCTGGTACGGGTTATAGAGGATGAAGAACCGCTCTCCGGTTGGTGCTCCGCTGGTATCAATAATCGTCATCTCCCGTCCGGTTAGCTGACTGGCAAAAACAGCCGGGTTTGCAAGGGTTGCTGATGAGAGGAAAAATTGTGGGGATGAGCCATAGTGCGTACAGATTCTGAGCAGGCGTCTTATCAGGAGGGACATACTGCTTCCATACACTCCCCTGTACTGGTGTGCCTCATCCAGGATCACATATCTGAGCCTTGTAAAGAAGGAGGACCATTGGCGGTGCCAGGGGAGGATCTGATGCATTTCATATGGATTTGTCAGAATAAGTCCTGCCCGCTCTCTGATAAGAGGCCGATCATGTGACGGGGTATCACCATCATAAATCGCCGGATCGATCGGCATTCCGGTTGCCTTTTCAAGTTCCTGCATCGTTTTGTACTGGTCACGGGTAAGTGCCTTTGCCGGATACATGGCAAGAGCGGTTGCATCCCGTTCCTTCTGTCTGAGCGTAAGAAATGGCAGTAAAAATGAGAGTGTTTTGCCTGATGCTGTCGGTGTACAGAGCATGACATCCTCTCCTGCCGCAATCGCCTCTATCGCCAAAGTCTGGTGGGAGTAGAGACTTATTCCCTCTCTTTTCAGCCACTCCTGCACCCGTCCAGGAAGTACTTCTGGAGCCGGGGAGAGTACTGCCTCCTTTCCGGGGATCCTTTGAATATGTGCAATATACCCTGAGTATCTCCGGTTCTCCAGGAGAAATTCAAGAAACGCAGAGACGCTCATACCATTCACAAACCAACCGCTCAAGGAGGAAGGCCAGAGTTACCACATCCTGCCTGTTATGGTCAACAATCGGGATCAGCGGACCGGGATTTTTTGTCTCCATGTATGTACAATACCATTCCGGCACAAGTGCACCGGGCAGATCCTCATCCCTGGTGATACCCAGT
Organism: Methanospirillum sp.; assembly: GCF_035406105.1. Classification (GTDB taxonomy): domain Archaea; phylum Halobacteriota; class Methanomicrobia; order Methanomicrobiales; family Methanospirillaceae; genus Methanospirillum. The sequence continues at coordinate 14,629 of NZ_DAONKG010000007.1, read as the reverse complement.
ATCCGTGTCTCCAGTGTGCCCAGTCTGCAATCGGGAACAGCATGTTTCCACAGACGCCGTGACGGATGAAGGAGATCATAATGGGGCGCTGCAGGCAGAGAAGGCAGTCCGTAGTAGGCCAGCCGGTCTGCTATATAGGGGATATCAAAACTCCTGCCATTAAAACTGACGAAAACGGCATCTTCAGGGATCTCTTCCATGAATGCATAGAGGGCCGGGGCTTCCTCGCTTATATTCCGAAGAAGATACTGCTTTACCTGCAGTTCACCTTCCCTGAAGAACCCAAGACCTATCAGAATAACCGGCCGGCCAAAGATCCCAAGTGTCTCGATATCTACAAATCTGAATGATTCAGGAGAGAAGAGGCAGGACGTCAGAAGGGTAAGCGGATGGGATGACCCTTTCCGCACAGTACTCAGCCGGCAGATATCCACCGGTTCCTGCTCGAGTACCTCAAGCACACGAAGAGCAGATGGCCGGTACTTTCTCATCCGTGCCATATCATGGAGTGTTTTGCATCCCTTTGATTTCAGACGTGCAGAGACCGAGGGACCAACACCCCGCACCAGCGTCAGGTCATGGTTAAACAGGGCATGAATGTCCTTCCTGCCATACCTGATACATGGTGCAGAAAACCGGGAGTCAATGACATAATACTCTCCCTCCTGGTTCGTTCTCTCCTCACCGGGAAAACAGTCTTCAAGATATACATCCGAATAGTTGGTACACAGCCGTGATAACAACCGCTGTTTCTCGATGAACACAGACTCCCTGACCGGGAACCGGTTCAGACCAAGTCTGAATACATTATCATGAGGGACAATGGTATACTCAGGTGATGCAGCAATCTTCTCCTGCCACCTTCTTCCGATACCTGCAAGATCTGCCCCTGCCATACTCCAAGGTTATCGAATGGGCTAATAAAGGATGAACCCCACGGGGTGAAAGTGAACAGGGTTCAATTATCGTCTTGCCATTTCTAAACAGGGACGACCGGCCTTAATTCCAGTGACTGCATTGACTCCGATCCGATATACATCGTCAAGAGCAGTCGGGTGACCGGTAATACCACCATATCCATCCATATTTGAGGCAAGGTAGCCACCGCAATGAGTAAAACCCAAAATATTAAAGAGAGCTTTCATCATTGGAAACGCCGTATTAAAGACATCTACCTGGTCCATACCTGCAGTCGAGAGAAAATACCCACGCCTGAGTTGTTTTTCCTCCGGACTGATCACATGAGTTCCAAGCTGGAAATGGCGTACCCAGAGATAGTGTGCCCGGTCGATAAATGATTTGAGTTCAGCTGTAATGCCCATGGTATAGATAGGTGAACTGATGATAATGCAGTCAGCGGCAAGCATCCGGTCATAGAGCTCCACTACTACGTCATCCATAATACAGGAACCGGTCTTATGACAGGCATTACATCCTTTACAAGAAGAATATTCAAGAGTGGAAAGGACCACTTTCTCGGTGATACCCCCGGCATCAGATGCACCTTCCAGTAACCGATCAAGGAGCTGTTCAGTATTTCCTCTCCGACGCGGACTTCCGGAGAGCCCGATGACCCTGACCATCTCCTTCATGCCAGCCGCTCCTTCATTGTCCCAAGTACTGACCGGGCGAGAGACAGTGCCTCGTTTCGGGCGGTCGGGTGAGATTCGATCGCCCCTTTCTCATCAACATGCCGGATCATGAGGTACGAAAGATCCCTGTTTTTTACCTCGATGACGTGGAAGAAACATTTCACAACCGGAATTGCTGCATCAAAGACATAATCCCAGTCCTGACCAGCCGTTGAGAGAAAGATACCAAACCGTTTTCCGACTCGTTCGGGAGGAACAACCGGAAGTTTGAGGACATATTTTCGTGACCTGAATACCTGTGCCCGGTCAACGAGTGCTTTTGCCTGGGCACAGATACTCATACAATAGATAGGAGCAGACAATATGATACAGTCAGCCGAAAGGATCTGATCATGAAGGATATCCATCCCGTCATGATTGACACAGGCGTTGAGTTTTTCACAGGCATTACACCCGCGACAGGGGGCAATATCTGCATCACTCAGGATCACTTTTGTCATACTGACCTTTGGGTCCGTCATCATCTCTCCAATAACCCAGTCAAGGAGTATCTCTGAGTTGCCATGCCTTCGCGGGCTTCCTGCAATGGCAAGTACTCGGATTTGGTTCATAAAAATTAGAGATTTTTAAAGCAGAGGTACCAGTCTTTGCACTCATATCCCTGAGAGAGACGGGCCTTTGCATCTTCAGCTGTTGCCGGTGCGGGAACAACGACTTTATCACCCGGCTGCCAGTTTGCCGGTGTTGCAACTCCTGCCTTGTCAGTTGTCTGGAGTGCTTTGACCAGCCTGATGATCTCAGGGATATACCTGCCATTACTGAGCGGGTAATAGATCATCGCCCGGAGAATTCCTTTGTCATCAATAAAGAACACGGCCCTGACTGCTGCAGTTGAGCTCTGACCCGGATGGATCATCCCGTACCGGGAGGCGATACTCATATCCAGATCGGCGATGATCGGGAACGGAATCTCAACCCCCATCTTCTCTTTCACATTCATGACCCATGCCAGATGGGAATGAACACTGTCAATAGACAAGCCGATCAGCTGAACATTGAGAGCCTTAAATTCAGGTTCTGCCTGTGAAAAAGCAATAAACTCTGTTGTACAGACCGGAGTAAAGTCGGCAGGGTGAGAGAAGAGAACAACCCATTTTCCCTTCAGGTCGGAGAGTTTTATCTTCCCGTGCGTGGTCACCGCTTCAAACTCCGGTGCAGGCTCGCCCAGAATCGGGAATCCCACACAGTTGCACTCTTCATCTTCATAACACATATGACATCACATAATCTCTTCTTCAATAACCTTTCCGTTTACATAGGCCGGCATTCCCGCAAGGAGATATGCAATACGAAGTGCTTCCTCGACTTCGTCCTTCGTCACTCCAAGGTTTTTTGCTCCTGCCATCTGTGCCTTGATCGCATGCTGGTCCCTCATGGAAGCAGCTATTGCAATCGCAATAAGTTTTTTGGTTTTTCGGGATAATGCCCCGTCATCCCAGATATACTGGTCCAGGCGGAGTATCATCTCATGTATGTCAGGATCGGTCTCCGCCAGTTTTTTGAAAATTTTGGGAACCTTTCCGATCTTCTTTTCAAGATCATCCATCCCTGAACACATGGCCTCTCACCCCTGCAGAACCATTGGTTCACCGCAGCAGACAAGTTCTCCGCCACCAACTTCAAGGACTTTTACAACATTTCCACAGATCTCACATTCGAAAACCTGTCCTTCGTCAGATACATTTACCATTGTAATCCCCTCCATCACAACATATTCAACAGGCGGTACACGGCATCGGGCCGGATTTAGGAAAAAAGAAAATTACCGTTTTGGTGGATTGATTGCATCCTCAGGAGTCTTCACATCTGAACGGATGTGCGTCATGGGGAAACAATCATACATCTCACAGGCGCAGGCCGGACATTTTCGCAGATCCTGCTCAGCATCGGTAAATTCAAATGCGTGTCCGCAATCAATACAAACGTATTTTCCCGGGCCGACCTTATCGCCAGCCTTGACCTTTTTTGCTTCGGTCACGGTTGTCACCATATCAGTAATCATCCTTCATCTTTATAACTGATTCGAAACCGTACGTTCTTAATTTTACCCGTTTCATAAGAATAATCCGGCACCATGTACCTGATCACATGATTGTCCGGATATTACGTACCGTGACTTAAAGACTGATGATGTGAACAGTATAGTATGAAACCACAAATCCTTGCGCTTCTGGGAAGCCCTCTTCCTGAAGGGAACACGGCGAAACTTTTGAAGCAGGCGATTTCCGGGGCTGAAAAGGCAGGATGCGAGGTCACTTTGATTGATGTGCCATCACTTGAGTTCTCATCATGCAGGGAGATGTATTACTGTAAGGAACAGTCATCCTGCATCCTGGAGGATGATATGGGGCCTATATACCCCCTGCTGAAGAATATGGACAGTCTCATTCTTGCAACACCGGTTATGACCATGGGGATTCCTGGTCATCTGAAGTCGTTCATGGACCGGTGCCAGGTGTTTTATTGTGCAAAATATGAAAGGAAAGTACCCCTCATACCAAAAGAGAAGAAAAAAATTAGGAAAACACTCCTCATCTCGATAAGTGGCATGAATCTTCCGAATAACTTTGACGGGGTAAAAATATCCACTCTCGCATTCTGTGATATTCTTGACTGCAGGCTTGCGGATGAACTCCTCGTCAGGGATATGGATACAAAAGAAGATCTTGACCGGTATCCGGATATTTTGCAGGAGGCTTATCAGAAAGGATTTGCACTGGGAGCTGCTCTGACCCATGTGTCATGACGGAAGACAGATCATTCATCTTTCACAGGTACCCAAGACTTCGCAGTGATGTTACTGCCCCTTTGGTGATAATCAGGTGATCAAGAAGGCTGATACCCAGAATGGTCCCGGCATCTGCCAGTTGTCTGGTTACTGCGATGTCTTCTGAGCTTGGGTCAGGATTCCCGGACGGGTGATTATGAATACAGATGATGGCAGCCGCCCGGTCGGTTATCGCATCAGCAAATACCTCACGGGGATGAACCAGGCTGTGATTAAGCAGACCCATTGTCACCGTGCGGGTGTTGATGACCTCTGATGCCCCGTTCAGGGTCGTGACAAGGAAATGCTCCTGTGACCGGAAGGCAAGGTCACTGACCTCTTTTATCCGGAGGATATGTTCCGGTTCAGTTATCCTGATCTGCTCCCGTTCTGCAGGTGTTCCATACCGGTTAGCAAGTTCAAAACAGGCCATAAGAACCGAAGCCTTTGACGGGCCGATTCCCTCTATCTGAAGTAATGTGTCATATGACGGTAGGTTGTTTTTTTCAAGGAGTTTTGCAACCCGTTTTGATATGGTAAGGACATCGTTATTTTTTGTTCCCTTCCCCAGAATTGCAGCAATAAGCTCACTATCGGTGAGAGCACATGCACCCTTTCTTTCAATCTTCTCTCTGGGGCGATCCAGGGGATCAATTTCGGTCATCCGCTTGGCAGGCATATATGTGCCCTCACAGATTATGCAGGTAAAGGAATGAGTGTATTGATCATCGGCAGCTCGAAATGCTTATACTTATACATCCTGATCTGATCAGTATGGCAACGAAGGAGAACCTGATGGCCGGTTTTGCCGGCGAGTCGCAGGCCAACAGAAAATATGCATCATTTTCAGAGAAGGCAGCAGAGGAGGGGTTTACAAATGTAGCAACACTCTTTAAGGCCGCATCCCGAGCAGAAGAGATCCATGCACGCCGGCATCTGCAGGTATATGGAATTCCCTCTACTCTTGACAATCTGAAAGCAGCGATTGAAGGAGAGACCGAAGAGTTTACTCATATGTACCCAGGTTTCATCAAAGAATCACAGGCTGAAGGAAATGAGGATGCAACCCGTTCGTTTACCTATGCAATGAAGGCTGAACAGGTCCACGCAGGCCTGTATCAAAAGGCCCTGGAAGCCGTCAAAGCAGGAAAGGATCTCGATGTCTCCAGGGTATTTCTCTGCCCGGTCTGCGGAAATATTGCCCTTGATTCTGCACCCGGCGCCTGCCCTATCTGTGGTGTTCCTGGCAAGAAATTCCTTGAAATTACCCTCTGATCACACCCGTGTAGCTTGTGAGGGACCAGGGGCATTCCCGGATATTTCTTCTTTTCTGTATACTCTCTGACGCCTGTCCACGTTTTGTCGGTTTTCTTTCATGTCTTGCTATCAGCCCGGATTTCAACGCATATCACCGTGAAGGAATCCGGTCCGGCGATTCAAAATCATTTATAAATATTTAGTAATTGATGACCAGACTCATTTTTTATTTATGTGGATGCATCCAAGGATGTGTGTTCTTTTGTGCCATCCGGGTGATGATGACACGGGGAACACAGGTAAAGAGTGAATCCATGAACAGACTTATCGTATCAGGGCTTCGGACCTGTGATCGAAAGGACATCGTATCAGCCGAGATATCCAGATATATCCTGGAGATCGGTGGGGTGGATGAGATCGTGTCCGGCGGCTCAGAGGGCGTGGACCGGTTTGCGAAAGAGTATGCACTGGAGCAGGGGATACCGTATGTGGAGTTTGTGCCTGACTGGCAAAGCCATATCAATGCGGCAAGTTTTATCAGGGATGCACGGATGGCTGAGTATGGTACCCATCTGCTTGTCCTCTCAAACGGAATAAGCAAGGAATCATTAAACCTTATCGAAGAAGCACGGAAAAACCGTCTCACCATAAAAACGATTGGTGTGTTCAAAGGACTACCGGAACATGAGTCCGGGTACGCTGGTGCATATCCCGGCACTTTTTACTAAACCGATTGGGATCTCCTCCGGCCCTTTGGTGAAATAATGATATACTGACAGGGACCCCCTCCCTTCATGTCCCTGTTTCCTGCTTAGAGTGTCTTATACGTATTGTCAGTATTCAGCTTTCCATACAATACATCATCATTTGATCAGGATTACTTCTTTTAGAAAAAAATGAGTGGTTTGAAATATCTGCTCTTTATTGTATGCACTTCGGTTAAATCTTAAATATAAATATACCGAATATGGACTCAAAATAAGATAATTACTTTTATAGTCAAAATCAAGCATGTTTATTCACGTGTGACATCGGCAAAGATGGCACATGCGAACCTTGTGGAGAGAGTAGTCATGAAAAAACTCATTGTAACAGGACTTCGGACATGCGAACGAAAAGACCTCGTATATGCAGAGATTAGCAAATTCATCGCCGAGATTGGCGGAGTTGACGAGATAGTCTCTGGTGGATCATCTGGTGTTGACCAGTACACAAAACAGTATGCACAGGAGCATGGAATAAAGTTCAAGGAATTTGTCCCTGACTTCCAGAGTCACATCAACGCAGCAACCTTCATCCGCGACGCAGAGATGGCAGAGTACGCAACCCATCTGCTCGTTCTTTCAAACGGAATCAGCAAGGAGTCAAAGAATCTCATTGCTGAAGCAAAGGAGAACAACCTCCAGGTAAAGAGTGTTGGCGGGTTTGAGGGACGATCGGAAGCAGATCACTATCATTCTGGTGCATTCCCGACTCCCTATTAACTATTCCAGTCTGATTCCCAACTGATACATACCCATGAGAAATACCCTCCATTTCTCATATCCATCAGGAATTTTTTGCAGTTTTGAAGATGCTTTTTCGTATGGATATACATCATCATCTTCATCTGTGATTACAACATGATGGTACAAAAAAATCATGCAGGTATTCCTCGTCTATGAAAACAAGTCCTGATAGATCATTACAGATCCTCATCGTAGAGGATAACCGGACTCAGGCAGAATATCTCCGTCACCTTCTTGAGAAAAAAGGGCATCAGGTCACGGTATCGAATAATGGGTATGAAGCTCTTGAAAAGCTGAAAATTGAAAGACCGGATATCATCCTCACCGATGTTATGATGCCGGACATGGACGGATTTACCCTGTGTAAGATGATTAAGAGTGACGAAACATACCACGACATACCGGTAATTCTGGTAACACACCTGTACAGCCCGGTTGATGTGATCAAGGGACTTGAGGCAGGTGCAGATAACTTTATCATTAAATCGTATGATCCAGAGTATATCTTCTCACGCATCGCAGGCATCATGCAGGCGAAAGAGCATCCCGGCTCGAATGAGTCAAACCAGCCGCTTGATGTCGTATTTTCAAGTGAAGTTCATACCATCGCATCCAGCCGGATGCAGATCCTCAACATTCTGCTCTCAACGTATGAGACTGCGGTAAAGAACAATAGTGAACTCCAGGTTGCTCATGAGCGGCTCCACTATACCAATGCACAACTCCAGAAACTGGTTGAAGATCTTGAGCAGACAAATGAATCGCTCCATCTGAAAAACCTTGAGCGGGGCAGGCTGGAGACGGCACTTACCGCTGCCCAACAGAAAATTGAGACGCTTTCCGAGGCACTCAGACGTGTGTGTCAGACTTGGCTGTACCCTGCAGAAGAACTACTCCGGCACCAGGTATCGTCATCATCTACCAGTCAGGAGATTGCTGATGCTGCATCACATCTTCATGCAGGGCTGATTGCCCTTACGAACAGCAGGCAGTATCTCAAAGCAGCAACAGTGCCCCGAACCTGGCAGGGTATTAGAAATTGTATCAATGCGGCTGTTGAACCGGTGCGCAGGCAGACTATCCGGTATGAAAACCTCATTCCTGAAGACATTGAGATATACGCTGACCCGTGCCTTAAGCACGTACTCCGCGACATCGTCGTCGCTCTTCAAGATGACGGTGGCGGACCTTCCGAGATACGATTCTCATTTCATGTGAAAGACAACGGGTATGTGATCATCTGTGAGAACAATGAACGTGGTGTTGCACAGACCGACAAGAATGACATATTCTCAATTCACGAAGGACTGAATTCGTATCCGTCTCTCTGCTTTGTCAGGGAGATGCTGGCACTATCAGGTCTGGAGATATCGGAGACCGGCATAGCGGGACATCGCACCCGGTTTGAGATCGCATGTCCTGAGCCTTCAATCCGGTTTGGATCTGATATCCAGGTGATCTGACGGCGATCTGATCTGTGTAGGATACAGGCATTTCCTGAAATAACCCGTACTTCCTAAAAACAGGAGTATCGAGGAAAGGTAGAATCATCCCAGGATGATTGTCATGTCCCGTGGAAGGTGATATATTGACTCCTGTTTTGTATGTGTGTGTGATTTCGCGTTCAGAGCAGACTCCGGCTCAATCGCGTGAAGACACTGTGCCTCACACATGAGCATACCAGTTTCATCGTGCATGAATTAATAGATGGACAAACAGGTGTCCGAAAGAATAAATCTTATTAACAAGAACATAAAACTGTGGATTCCGGCAGTTCAAAAATAAATCAGGATATTCTCGACACTTTTACCAGGGGAAAAAAATCCCTCAGTATCTCTGATATTTCACGTCTGTCCGGCCATCACCGGCACACTGTCGCACGGTATCTTGATAACCTGGTCTCATCCGGGCGGCTTGAGATGCGCCGGCATGGCCAGAAGAAGAAGTACTATCTCTCTGATATTCAGCCGGAGTCTTCCATTCTTAACTTTTCACCGCATATGCTCATCATCCTGAATATGGACCTCACCATCAGATGGGCAAATGACTCGTTTTTGCGGATGATGAACACCACAATCGAGGCTATTTCCAACCTGGGCATCGAAGCCCTGCATCTGGACTCATTGTTTGGGCCGGATCTTGTTGCAGCTATCAGGATGGTACGGCCCGGTGAGACCAGGTCAGAAGAGGCGCGAATTGTCAGTGATGAGAAAGAGACCTTGTACCTGTTCACCATATCATCCGTCTCATTCTTTCAGGAACGCCCGGCACTTGTCATAACCGGCGAGGACATCACTGAGAAGAAGGCCTTGCAGGATGCCATCAGAAGAAGTGAGTCAAATCTGCGGCTTATCACCGAATCAGTGCATGATATGATCATCCGGTGGGAGAGAGACGGGACCATCTCCTATGTCTCACCTGCGTGTGAGCTCCTGACTGGATATGTCTCTCAGGAGCTGATGGGAAAGATCATCTCTGAGTTCATCCATCCGGAAGATCTGCCACGGTTTCAGAACGGGAATGAGGGGGAGAGTGTAAACTGGTCGCGTCTCCCTTCTTCGTTCAGGTTTCGGACACAGAAAGGGAAATGGATATGGTTTGAAACCACCACAACCCCCCGTTTGTCAGAAACCGGTGATATACTGGATTATATATCGGTCTGGCGAGATATTACCGCATGGCTTGAGGCAGAGACCAAGCTTGCCCTCAGTGAAGAGAAGTACCGCCGGCTCTTTGAGGGTGCAAAAGATGCGATTATCCTGATGGAATTGACTGAAAATTTAAAGCATGCACGATTTCGTGAGGTCAATAATCTTACCTGCCAGTTGACCGGATATACGTATCAGGAATTTCTGACCCTCTCATTATCTGATATCATCCCAAAATCCATGAAAGATTATTTTGATGAGGTCATCCGGAAATTCATGGACAATGAGCAGGGTTTTTTTGAGATCGATCTGGTCAGGAAAGACGGCACCCTGGTGCCGGTTGAGGTAAACGCTCATCTCTTTTCCCTACAGGGAAAACCCGTCGTCCTTGCCATCACCCGTGATATCACCGAACGAAGAAAAAATGAAGCTGCCATCAGGGAAGCACACCAGCGTCTTGAAGATATTCTTGAATTCCTCCCTGATCCGGTTTTTGTACTTGATACCGAAGGAAAGGCGACTGCATGGAACCGGGCCATGGAGGAATTGACCGGCACAAAGAAGGAGGACATCATTGGGAAAGGAGATTATGCCTGTGCGGTTGCATTTTATCACCAGAATCGGCCGGTCCTTGCTGATTATATCCTCCATCGTGATGAGACGGTACTGCTGCGGTATAATAATCCGGTAATCGATGGTGACCGGGTGACGGTCGATGTGCAGACCCTCCATCCGGTGACAAAAAACCGCATCTGGCTGTGGATTAAGGCTGCACCCATCTATAACCTCACCGGTGATATCATCGGTGTCATCGAGACACTTCGTGATATTAGTGACCGAAAAATCATGGAACTGGAGATACGAAAGCAGAATGCGATCTTTGAAGCATTGAGCAGGGCTGCATCCGATATTCTTCAGTCTTCAACATTTGAAGATGCTGCACTACGGACTCTCGGGCTTATCGGTGAGGCCACCTCTGTGAGTCGTGTCTGCCTCTTGGAAAAGGCTCCAGCCTCCAGCCTCCAGCTGATCAAAAGCGAACTTGAATGGAATGCAAAAACTGGGATTGTCGGAAGGACCAGATCCCCACTCTCCATGCGCCAGAAGCATGAGCAGGACGGGTCGGTCATAGAGGATGTGTTCACCCAGGAGAAGACGATATACAGTCTGGTCAGAGATCTGCGGGAGGGTGACCGGAGGATTCTGGAACCGGAGGGAGTAAAATCTGTCCTTCTCGTCCCAATCAAGATAAAAAATGACATCTGGGGCGTCGTCGGGTTTCTTGAATCAAACGGTGAACGCATCTGGAGCAGAAAAGAGATCAATGCCCTTGAGATCGGCTCATCACTTATAGGAAGCGCTCTTATGCGATTTAAGGCAGGAGAACGTCTGGAGAAGAGTGAGAAACAGTTCCGGACCCTGGCTCAGAATATTCCAGGTATCGTATTCCGGGTCTCTCTTGCCGGGTCTGATATGGAATTTTATAATGACCACCTTGAGTCGGTGACCGGATACTCTGCAAAAGAACTTGCCAGCGGTCAGATAACATCTCTTATCCCCCTCATTTTCCCTGACGATAAGCAACGGGTTGTCCAGGCAAAAAAGGAATCGATTAAAACCGGGGAGCCATATGAGATCGAGTACAGGATTATTGACAAATTTGGTCATATCAGGGTCATGAGCGAACGTGGAAGACCTGTCGCTGATGAGACCGGGCTTGTGGTAAGTATTGATGGAATCATTCAGGAGATAAAGCCAGAATAACCGGTACACCCGCGTGCATCGGTATATGCTAAAATTATTAGTGGATCTTGAAAATCAGGTGATGCCTTCGTTTGCCCATATTATTCACCAAATGCCTCCTGAAAAGACAATTGATGAAGAGAATACCGAAAATGTCTTCGTATCGCAACGCTTCTGCTAATCGGGTTAATCCACGGCGGATTGCCGGTTGTATGAGATGTTGCATGATAAATGAAAAAGTTCCCGCATCCGGTTTTATACATATATGATCCTCCTTCTTTTCGTTCTCCAATCAGAAGAGAGGATTCTGTGTCATAGATATGACCATTCATTATTTCTTTCACAAGTATCTGCGCATGGATGCGCCTTTTTAAAAGGCACTATGACATGATAATGGTTATGGAGAAGAACGATGGTATCGCCTCATGAAATTCCTGCACGTTTCATTGATGGAACATATTTCTGGTCTATTGTGGAGAGATGTTCATTGAGCCAGAATGTTAAAAATATGGTCACTTCTGCTGAGAGCGTTTCATCATTCTGATTATATTTATACAGAAAGTCATTCACTTTTGAGAGAAACGCGTCATGAAAAATTCTGTGCTCTGCAATATCAGGATATCCTGCCTTCTCCATGAGCCCTTCCTCGGTATGGAAATGATACTCTGCATACCTGCTCATCTCATCAATAACATAGGATACCTCTTCCTTCCCTTTTTTTTGACTTAATGCCTCAAGCATCCGGTTCAGAACTGATACAAAATGTTTATGCTGTTCGTCAATTGAGGATATTCCGGTTGCATATACCTCGTCCCAAACAATAAATGCCATGCACGATTCTCTCCTTCAAATAATATCAAGCCTGTGATATCACGTTCTGCCTGATATGGAGATGAACCATACCGAGGAAGGGGCATGTGTGAGCACAAACCTAGTTCCTTAGAGAAAAAAAAAGAGTTAAATTACACTTCGGCAGTCAGCATTGTCCTATCCAGTTGACTTTTCAGGTCGGCGATTCTCATCTCATACCGGTAAATAGCCCGTTCCAGTATCTCTTTCTTAATCCGTTCAATATCCGGTTCCTGGTTCATGATCATACCCCTGCTGAATTGCGAACACCTATTCTGTCCACCACTGAGACATATGAGTATTTGCCATGCAATAGTGCCAGACAATTGCATATTACATGGATATACATCATTCATCAGACAAGCATCCCTGCAGCAATGTTTCCATGACCGAAAACCATTTCCCTGCACAGGGTAACACCCCGGTTATGAACGCCTGGTATTGTCTTTCGTTCTTCGTCATGGGAATGCTTATCTGTGCCTTTCTTCCCGCTTGTGTATGTGCAGATGAGGAGGCCCTGCCTTCCCCGTTCATTGACCCTGATGATAGTCCTGAACCATTCCCGACGCTCTATCCACCCCCTGATTCAGAACCGCTGCCTGGTCCGGTCGGGGGAGATGCCGGGTGGTTTCTGATTTGCTCCACTCCATCAGGTGCATCGGTCAATTTTGATGGTTCAGATGTGGGATATACTCCGGTATCGGTGAAGGTCTATTCCACCGGAAGTCCCTATCATACCATCAGGGTTGAAAAACCCGGGTATTTGGTATGGACCAGGGAACTGAACGAAAATCCTGCGCCTGGTGAGACGAGGGAGATTCATGCCACGCTCAAACCTGATCCCTGCTGCAGAAGTCTTCGGATAACATCCGCCCCCTCCGGAGCACAGATCATCCTGAATGGTGTATACCAGGGAAAAACCCCAAAAACCATTGATAATCTTATCACCGGCACCTATCAGGTTACCCTTACGCGAAGCGGATATGAGACCTGGAGTGGCTCTGTTGACGTCCGTCCTGACTCTGACAACGTGATCTACGTAGTATTAGAACCGATGTTTGCCCCGATCACCTCATCGACCCTCATGATTGAGTCATATCCGGAGGGGGCCGAGATAGTCCTTGATCGGACCAGCAGAGGGACCACGCCACGAACCCTCACCCTTCCGGAGGGGTCTCATACCCTTGTTCTTCGGATGGCTGGGTATCAGGACTATTCAACGTCCGTATTTACGAGAGACAAGGAGAATGCACGTATTACTGCGTATCTGGTTCCTCTTGGGACAGTACCGGCCAATACTCCGGCTCCGATCATCGTTGCATCACCTGTTAGCCCGTCTTCACCATACGAGCGTCTTTATCATATGGGGGAGGAGGCAGCAGCGTTTCGTGATAGATATGGCACGTCCGCTCTCCTGGATGCGGTACAGAAACCGGGTAATGAATTCAACCAGGATACGGAATTTATGAGTATCATGGACCGGAATGGAACACTTCTTGCGGATTTGGTTTTAGAATCCTGGATAGGTGAGGATATCACCACATATACCGATCAGAACACCGTTCCCTTTGGACTCGTACGGCGGATACTGGCAGACCACGGTGGCGGACTGTTGTATGAGAATTGTATCGCAAACAATTCATCATCAGGCGAATTGTGTATATCTGCAGTCATACCGGAATCGGATGGAATAATTATCACCGCATCCCGCCATACAAATGAAGAAATCCCCTCATTCTCAGATTTGATCCTCGCGTCACTCCTCTCTTCGTCATCATCCATTGCACTGGCAGAATCAGCGCCAGGCAAGACTGCCTGCCAGGAGGTTGTTATTCCTGCCCGGACCGGTGATACTTCAGGAGATATGGATGAAAAATCCCGGCTGTTTGACGCAGATAAGAATGGGATCTCACTCCTCCCCGTGATATATGCCCTCGCTTTTGAAGGTGGCGGGATGTGTTATGGGTTTGAACCAGAGGGTACTGACATAACCCTCTTTTCTGTGTCGCCTGTTTCAGATGGTCAGATACCAGTCAGATGGATATCCGGGACCAGCATTGAGCCGCGGGAAGAGGCCGTTATTCATTCGTAACCCTCAAAAGACCAATCGTAATGGGGTAAAATCAGAAACCGGGCAGAGATTCTCTTCCCGGAAAGTTCATCCCGTTCCGGATCAAAGGCTGCCATATGTATGGCCGTCTGGTA
>NZ_DAONKG010000006.1:0-26103 GCF_035406105.1 Methanospirillum sp. | reverse complement strand
ATCCAGATCAAAAATGCAAGCATTTCAGGTGGATTTAAAGCGATTATCATCGTTACAAGAGCTGATAAGACGACAACCACCTTGCTGATAATAAGAACCTGTTTGTCAGGTGCATCGGGTCGGATGATTTTCTTGTAAATATCCCATGAAAACATGGCGCCGATGGTAAGCATAAGACGATCAGTGGTTGACATGACTGCTGCAAGAACAATCACGGCAAAGATGGACCATAAAGCGATATGGGGTATCGCATTTTGTATGCCATACAGTATGACAAAATCCTGCGCATTGGGAACATCAGGGAGAGTAAATACTCCTTCCTGGACCAGCACAATACCTGCAAACCCTGCAAATTTGAGCAGAAACATCACAGCCCCGTAGATAAGGAATCCAAGAAGAGGAGCCCATCGTAAGAGCCGTGCATCTTTGACTGCAAGAATATTATTGATGACATGAGGGGCACAGGCAAGTCCGACGATCAGAAGCACTCCAAAAGAGACAAGGTATGCCGGGGTAAAAACCATTCCCTGCGACATCCATGGCTGCACAAGATCCGGATTAATTGATGCCATAAACTCGTTTATATGAGTAAACCCGCCTGCATAAAAGATGATGATGGGAGCCATGATGACAACTCCAAGTATCAGGATCAATGACTGAACAAGAGCTGCCCAGGCAACGGCATACAGACCGCCAATGGTTGTGTAAATAGTCACGACAAGGGTTGCAAGAATCAATGCGAGCCAGAGTGGGATCTCAAAAAGCCACATGAGTACTATGGCGATAGCAGTATACTGACCGACCAGATAGATGAGGGATACAATAATCCCTGCAACTGCAGAGAGTGTCCGAAGAGCTGTCGGGCTTTCATACCGGTGAGCCAGATAATCCTGAACGGTTATGTACCCGGTTGTGCGGGTAATGGTATGCAATTTTACACCAAAGAATATAATACAAAAAGCAATTGATAGCGGGACAAATATCTGCTCCCAGATGGTCGGCCATCCGAATTTAAATCCAAGTCCAGAAACACCAAGCAGTGACATCCCGGAACAGACCGTTCCGATCATGAGCAGAACAAAAACCCAGAACCCGAGTGATCTGCCAGCAACCAGATAATCCTCGGTATTTTTAATTTTTTTCGAAGCCCATGCTCCGATACCTATCATAGCAAGACAATAAAACGCAACAATGAGAATCGTTGAAACATCCACCATTATGCCTCACCTCGGTAATAAAGCCCCCAGAGAAGAAGAAGAATGGCAAAGAATACAAACGCTCCTCCTACAATTACAATAGTTTCTGTTGGTAACCCGAACATATCCATGCATCATTGTGCCATGCTAACATATAACAGGCTCGAACTGAGTCTTCTTTCTTATTCATCAATGGAAGTTTTTGAGTCATGAAACCAGATAATTCCATACGGTATGACGGACGAGTATGTATAATGAAAAAAATAATTTTGAAAGCGCAGGTATTTTTCTTCTTAATCTGGATTGCATGTATAACCCTGCTTATCGCTCCGGCATATGGAGGGCTTGAAGGGCCGGTTGTTGATGCGATATCCTATTATAATAAGGCGGTAGATGCAGCGGCGAATCAATCATACGACGAGGCATTAGCCCTTATTAACAGATCTCTGGAGATTCAGCCGGATTTTTACCTCGCTCTTATCACAAAGGCAGGTATTCTTCAGCAAAAAGGAAACTATGATGAGGCAGAAAGCCTCCTTGATCAGGCAGAAAAAACACATCCGGATAATGCCTATGTCCTGACCGCACAGGCATCTCTCTTTATTGAGATCGGCCGGTATCAGGAAGCACTCAAGGCTGCTGATGCGGCAGTAAATAAAGATCCGACGCTGGTTGAAGCATGGGTTCTGAAAGGAACCGCTCATGGCGGGCTTGGTGAATTTGAAGAAGAGAAAAATGCCTCTGAGCAGGCCCTTGCACGTGATCCCAATAATCCTCAGGCATTATCCAATTATCAGTTTGCTACCGGCTCTCTCATGACGAAATCCCGGAAAACCGGTCAAGACTATCCTGAAACCCCTCTTTCAATACCAACTGTTTTGGCGGGCGGCCTCTTCGCCGTGGTGCTTCGGAGGATATGGGAGTAGATTTCTTCTCTCTCTTCTTTGTTATTTCCGGCACTTTTCCGGGTAATGAATTTTGATTCTTTTTGAGTCTTTCCCGGGCCCGTTCACAGTATTCAGAAGAGATATCAAGACCCAGATACCGACGGTTTGTTCGTGCAGCAACTGCTGTGGTCGTTCCAGCGCCGTTAAACGGATCCAGGATAATATGCCCTTGAAAACTGAACAATTTCAGACATCGTTCAACGAGGTCCTCTGGAAACATAGCAGGATGATTAAATTCCTTCATCCTTCGTTCCGGTCCGATAGACCATTTTGCAACCACCCAGGATTTGAACTCCTCATCTGAAATATCAATATCATCAGAATTTCCCCTCTTCTTTAGGGATCCTTTACAAAAAATTTCGATAAATTCCCAGGTATATTTTAGATACGGACTGCTCGGACTTTTCCAGCTTCCCCATGAAGTATATTTACAATTATAATTGTTCTTCTCCCAGAGAATTTCACCTTTCCAGATCATCTTCTGATTCATGAAGAATGATGAGATAAGATGATGAAGCGGAATATAATCAGAGAAGAGAGGCTGGACATTCACAATAAACCTCCCCCCGTATTTTAATACTCTGATTCCCTGGGCAAAAACCCGGTATAATTTGTCAAGGTACGCCTCCCAGTGAGTGCTATCACCAGAAGATGAGTATTCCAAACCAAAATTATATGGTGGTGAGGTAATTATCAGATCAATACAGTTATTAGGGAGACGGGACAGGATCTCTTCGCTGTCACCACAGATGATCTGATTGATGTATTCATCAGGAAGAGCATGATCCACACGGGAGAAGGTATTTCCTTCTGCATAAAAAAAGGAACCCCTTTCGGACTCTTTTTCTTTTCTGCCGGTCACCTTTCGTTCATCGGCATATCCGGCATAGATCCTCTTTTTATATCGTATGCCGTAACTTCCAATTGCATATATTTTTTCCATCAGGATGGCAAACGGATTCTCCAGATTCTTGTCATAGAGTGGTGTCAGCTTTACCCGGTTAATTGATTCATACATTATCTTCTGATATTGGGCCGGGTCAAGCCTTATTAAGTGGGCAGTCAGGGTTTGATTGGAAAAACTGAGTGTTATCTCATCGTCAGAGAATTTTTTATTCAGGGTATCCATGACAGAGATCTCTTCCAGCAGGAGATCCCTTGATAAAGGAACCTGAACCAGAACAGTTTTTCGTTTTGTAGAGACAGGATCAGACATGAGAATGTGGGATAATTGTATGTTCCGTAACCATATACCTGTACCGATTATCTCCGGAAGCATCTGAATATGTATAAATATTCTCTTTCCAATTATTAACCAGGTGAAACAGATTGGATATTGATTTGAATGCCTGCCCTGATGTTCAGTCTGTTCCAGTTCTGACCTCTCTGCTCCAGAATATGCCCGGCCCGGCTGCTGTGATTGATCTGCAGGGAAATCTCCTCATTACAAATCAGAAATTTCAGGAGATCTCTGGATTTTCATATGAACCGGATAAAAAGCCCTGCAATATACTCATCACAGGCAGTCAATTTGAATCTATTGCTGATGATATTACGCATATACGAGAGGGCCTCAGCTCATCTGTATACCGAAATATGTTCTTTTCCTCATCCGATGGGCTGATACGCTGCTATCGGATGGCAATGATTTCATTCCTGAATGAAGACAATAAAATCAATATCTTTATTACCGGATGTGACATCACAGCCGAGTATTTCCTGAGTGTTGAACAGAACCGAATCAATACTTTGTATGATCTCATTCGTGAGATTATCGGATCACACCTTCTGGATCAGTATCCTGAAGAGCAGATCCAGCATATAATGAGCAGGGTAGGGGCGGTGATGAAAGTCCGGTTTTCATCATACATTGAGATTAATGAAATTTCTCCACCGTACAATATTATCGAGCGCTTTCTCTGGTCTGATCGATATGGATATCTTATCGGGACAGATATGGATGACCTCATTCATGATCCCGCATTTTACACTGTCATCGCTGACCTCAAGATGCATCACCCGGTTCTTATCAGAAAAAACCAGACCTATGGGTTTATCAGGAAACTGATTGAGGAACGTGCGTGTGGTTCCCTGGTGATGGTACCAATAATCAGGGATGCATATCTGACCGGTATTCTGATTCTGTGGGATGAATCAGAAACTCGGAGATGGATGCAGGTAGAACTGACGACACTCGTGATACTCGCAGGCATTATTGAGACCAAATTATCAAGACGACAGATAGAAGGAATACTTGCGAGGAGTGAACAAAAATTTCAAAATCTTATTGATCAGATAGGAGACATGTATTTTATGACTGATAAATCGGGATTTCTTATAAGGGTAAGTTCCTCACTGGTAAAAAACCTTGGATATCAGTCAGACGAATCATTAATTGGAACTTCACTAGAAAAAATAGTGCACCCTCCTGAATTCTGGCCAGTCTTTTTATCTGACATCATCAGTGGAGAAGGGGTCAAGGATTATGACATTCAGCTGATCACCCGGGATCAAAAGATTATTTATTCATCAATCAGTTGCCGGCTTGTCTATGATGATGACGGCATTCTTCAGGGAATTGAAGGTGTCATCCGGGATATTACCCGAAGAAAACAATACGGGGATATGCTCTCTGATATTGAATGGAAACTAGAACAGGCACAAAAGATTGCCAGAATGGGCGTCTGGTCATATGATAATCATCTCCATCATTTCAGAGTATCACCTGAAGTCTTCTCCCTGCTTGGGACACCTCCTGATCAGAATTTTGTCGTTATTGATGATTTTATATCACGCACCTACCCAAAGGATCAGGATAAATTCCTTAATTATTTTCAAATCGCGGTTTCAGAGGGGAAAGAATTTGACTTTGAGTTCAGAATCAGCTTTAAAGAAAACAAATTCAAGTACCTTCGGATAATGGGAAAACCATTAATCAAAAATGGTATCATTCAGGGCTCCTTTGGCATACTCCAGGATATTACCGAACGAAAGGATGTAGAAAACCATCTGATGAAGTATGCATCAGAGCTGGAACAAAAGACCATAGAACTTGATGCCTTGCGTACTCAGCTACTGGATATGAACCGCGATCTTGATAATCGGGTTCGAAAGAGAACCCAACAGGTTGAGGAATTATTACGACAAAAGGATGAATTTATCCAGATCATAGGTCATGATTTGAAAACCCCGCTCACGCCGCTTGTTGCAATATTACCCTATATCCGAAAAAAGATCACTGATCCGGAATTAGGCGAACTGTTAGATAACTCTATCGAAGATGTTGCGACGATCAGAAAACTGGTGACGACAATCCTTGATCTTGCTCAGATGAACAGTCTCTATATGGTCTCTGATCTTCAGGAGATTCAAGTACGGGATATGATTAATCAGATCATCCGTGATAATGCATATCTTATCCATCAGAAAAGCCTGCATGTTATAAATACTATTCCTGACGAGTATTCCCTGTTCATGTCGCCGATGCATTTTGAAACAGTTCTTGGCAATCTTATTGGGAATGCAATAAAATATTCATATATTAATGGCAATGTTACGATACACGCAACTGATCAGAAAGACTCGATACTCATATCCATACAGGATGAGGGAATTGGCATAGAACCAGAACACATTTCCAGGATATTTGATGAATTTTACCGTGCGGATAACTCCCGTCATGACCGGGGATCCCATGGCCTTGGTCTTACCATCGTCAAAAGGGTTGTTGAAATGTACCATGGATCTATTTCGGTTGTCAGTGAGGGACTTGGAAAAGGTTCTATATTTTACCTTACCTTGAAAAAAAATCCGGAGATCTATCTGAAGAAAAGGATCGGGTTCATCGAGTCAGTAAGGCAGCGGCAGGGGAAATGAAATGTCAGATACTACCGGAAATGTAATGATAGTTGATGATGATGCACATGTCCGTATAGCCGTTCGAACGATATTATCTGATGCAGGATTTACTGTTATTGCAGCAGAGAGCGGGAGTCAGTGTATTGATCTCGTACAACAGGGATTCTCAGGGGTTATTCTCCTTGATATCATGATGCCAGGAATGGACGGATGGGATACCATACGCGCAATTCTTGATAATCACCTTGAACATGGTATTGCAATTGTTATGCTGACAGCAAAGAATGCACCTGATACAAAGATGATCGGCCTTCAGGAATATGTTGTCGATTATATCACAAAACCTTTTGACAATGAGGACTTAATCGAAAAGACTTCATTTATTATGAGGTATCTTCAGGACCAGACCTCTCCGGGACGATCTTTAGAATGAAAATCATCATAATTGGATCATCCACCGGAGGCCCATACATTCTGGAATCAATATTTAATAATTTTCCAGTCATCAATGCAGTAATTATTATTGTGCAGCACCTCCCCCCGGCGTTTACACAGACCTTTAAAGGCCATATCGAAGCTATGACCAGGATGCCAGTATCTATCGCGGGTGAAGGGGAGGTGATCACATCCCCGCACATCTATATTGCACCGTCCGGCCGGCATCTCCTGATAAAAAATAACCGCACATTTCACCTGAATGACGATGAAAGACTTCATGGAGTCCGACCGGCCGTGGATCGAACCATGTTATCAATGCAAAACCGATCTGATGATTCCATAATGGGTATTATATTAACAGGAATGGGGCGGGATGGTGCAGATGGGATATATCATTTGCATAAACTGGGTGCTGTGACAATAGCACAGGATCCTGCAACAGCGCCGATTAAGAGTATGCCACAGTCTGCTATTGAGACCGGTGAAATTGACTTTATCCTCACTCCAGAAAAGATACGGGATGCTCTTATCAAATTATAAATACATGATTATCATACCACAAACAATTCATAAAAACGGGACAGATATTATAAATTACAGGGATTCTGAGGAAGAGCAATTATCATGACGCACAAACGATATCTGATTTTATGTCTATCGATGATACTTCTTATCTCATATCCGGTCCTTGCGGATGACAACAGCACGGTTAACCTGACAAATCAGACAATGGATAATAGTACCGCTCTGAAAAATGGAATTGAATACCCGGATGAGGGGCTGATGGCAACAGAGGGGCTTGATTATGGAATTTCAGCGCAGGGGTATGCAGATGCCGGCCGGATCAGTACCGGTTTTTCAGGATCATCTATTGAAGCACGTGGAAATAACCAGTCTCCATCAGGAGTTATGTCATTCTCTGATAAATCATCAGTGAGCGGATTTATAAAAAACTTTATGAAATCATTCCATTATGAGAGTGGGACAGATCTTTGATCTCTTTAGTAATCCGTCAATTACTTAACCTTTTTCCTCATCATTATTCTGGAATAGAAAATGGACGACGAACAGGAGAGTTCACTTAAGACAGTCTCAGGAAAACAACACTTAAACAACCCAAATTTATATTTTAACCGGGAACTCTCTTGGATTCAGTTCAATCGACATGTTCTGGATGAGGCAAAAGACCATTCCCACCCACTCCTGGAACGAGTGAAATTTCTTTCGATATTTGCAAATAACCTGGATGAATTCTTTATGATCCGGGTTTCCGGCCTTCATCAGCAGCTTTTGGAAGGAGTTGTCAAGGCATCCCCTGACGGGCTCTCTCCTGGTGAACAACTGGATGCAATTTATCATACGCTTGTTCCTTTGTTGGAGGAGGCAGTCAGAACATGGAATGATGATATTATTCCCGCGCTCAAAGAAGAAGGCATTATCATTCATACCTATGAAACACTAAGCGAGGAGCAGAAATATTACATTAGAAATTATTTTATCAAAGAAATATTTCCCGTCCTTACCCCTCTTGCATTTGACAAATCGCATCCATTTCCATTCATCTCAAATCTTGCTCTGAATCTTGCTGTCATACTCCGTGACCGTGGACATCCGGAGGAACTCTTTGCACGAATCAAGGTCCCGAACAAATTATTTCCCCGCCTCATTCCTGTTCAGCCTACAGGGGAGGGATCCAATGGCCGGGGAAGATATGAATTTATCTTCCTTGAGGAAGTTATTGCAGAAAATCTGGATCTGCTCTTTCCAGGTATGGATGTACGGGCTGCATATCCCTTTCGGGTGACCCGGGATGCAGATATTGAGATCGAGGAGGATGAGGCAGATGATCTGCTTGTGGCCGTTCAGGAATCAATCGGACGCCGCTGGGTAGGAAAGCCAGTCAGGATTGAAGTCTCTTCATGGATGGATCAATCGGTCTGCTCTATGATGGCCGAAAAGATGGCCGGGTTTCCTCATATGTTCTACCGAATGTCAGGCCCTGTCGGGATGGCAGATCTGATATGTCTGATGGACGTAAATCGGCCTGATCTCAAGGATCCCCCGTTTATTCCATCAGTCCCAAAAAAAATTGAGAATGAAAAAAATCTCTTTGGAGTTATCAAAGCCAGAGATTTTATTCTCTTCCATCCGTATGAAAGTTTTCAGCCAGTTATTCAGCTGGTTCAGCAGGCAGCCCATGATCCTGATGTACTCGCCATTAAGATGACCCTATACCGGTCCGGAGCGAAATCACCAGTCATTCAGGCGCTTCTTGATGCCAGGGAAAATGGAAAAGCGGTCTCTGTTGTTGTCGAACTAAAGGCCAGGTTTGATGAGGAGAACAATATCGGGTGGGCAAAAGCACTGGAACATGCCGGCGTTCATGTCGTATATGGCATTATGGGTTTGAAGGTCCATGCCAAGCTCTGCCTGATCGTCCGAAGAGAACGGGAGGGAATAGTCCGGTATGTCCATATGAGCTCAGGAAATTACAATGCAACGACAGCACGAATATATACAGATATCGGACTCTTTACCGCAGATCCCGAGATTGCATCAGACGTCTCCAACCTCTTTAATGCCCTGACCGGGTATTCCAATTACATGGCGTATAATCATCTGATGGTCTCTCCAAAATACATCAGACGAGGGGTATTATCCCTCATTGAGCGCGAGATCCAACGGCAGAAAGAACATCAGGATGGCCATATCATACTCAAATTGAATGCTCTTCAGGATGCAGAGATGATACAGGCTCTTTACCGCGCCTCACAGGCAGGAGTCCGGGTGGATCTTCAGATCAGGGGGATCTGCTGTTTGCGTCCGGGTATACCGGGTGTATCAGAACATATCACGGTATCTACTATTGTCGGGAGATTCCTGGAACATTCACGGATATATTACTTCCATAATGGCGGGGATGAGATTGTCCTGATGGGAAGTGCTGATCTTATGCCACGAAATCTGAACCGGCGAATAGAGGTACTGTTCCCCATCCTTGATTCTGGAATACGAAAAGAGATCATATCTACTATCCTACCTGTACACCTGAAAGATAATGTAAAAAGGAGGATTCTTACCTCTGACGGTTCCTACATCAGGGCACCCTTCGAGGGTGATATCCTCAATGCACAGGAGTGGCTTATTGCTCACCGGGGTATCTGGAATGAGCACCTCTCTGAAGGCTCCGGTCCGGTCCAAAAAAATATTGATATCTAGACATGATATCACGAGGTACGTGATGTGAACACTGAAAACGAGACCATCCTTGGAATTGATCCAGGATTTGCCAGATGTGGCTATGGAGTTATTGGAAAAAAACAGCATATGCCGGTTGCATATATATGGGGATGTATTGAGACTACCCCAAAGACCGGGGATACATCACAGCGACTTCTTGCGATATTTGAATCAATCGAGAATCTAATAATCACCTACCGGCCGATAGGACTTGCATGTGAAAAACTCTTCTTCTCCCGCAACACCACAACCGCAATGCAAGTGAGTGAGGCAAAAGGAGTTATCATCCTTGCAGCGGCAAAATATAATATTCCTGTCTTTGAATATACCCCAAAACAGGTCAAACTGGCGGTTACCGGATCAGGAATGGCCGACAAACAACAGATACAAATGATGATTACACGATTACTTCGTCTTTCGGATATTCCAAAGCCTGATGATGCCGCAGACGGGCTTGCACTTGCTTTATGCCATCTGAACTGGATGAGAACCTGATATGATAGCACGAATCCGTGGGCAGGTAATTCAGTATGGAGACGGGTGGGTGATCGTAGAAACCGGTGGGATTGGGTATAAAATCCGTGTTCCTGATTCGGTTCTTTCATCCATACAGAAAGAGGCAGAGATTATAGTATATACCGAACTCATTGTCAGACAGGACCTTTTGCAACTCTATGGTTTTTTTGACCCGGATGAAGCAGAAATGTTCCGCCTTCTTATCTCCGTCTCTCATATCGGGCCACAGACCGGTCTTGCAATTATCAGCAGACTCTCTCTTTCCGAGATATGCGATGCAATTATGTTCAAAAAGCCGGATGTGTTGTCCCAGGTTCAGGGTTTGGGGAAGAAAGGGGCAGAACGAATAATTCTTGAACTTCAAAAAAAGGTATCAGACCTTAAAACACAGTACCGGGAGCCGTATGAATCCTCATCACCAGTACAGGATACCATATTGGCACTCATTTCTTTAGGATACAGTCGTGAAGAAGCAATGGTGGCTATTGAGAAGACAAAAGCAGCAAAAGGACCAGTCTCATCATCAGATCTCATCAAAGAGGCGCTGCTATTCCTTCGGAAAAAGTGAAATTATTCCATGCAGACCAGGTTTATTACTCCGGCAAAACACGATGATGACCAGGATGAGCCGTCAGTCAGACCTGGGTCGCTTGCTGACTTTATCGGACAGAACTCCATTAAGGATGCTCTGACGGTTGCAATAACATCTGCCAGAAAGCGGAAAAAACCACTTGATCATATTCTTTTCTCAGGCCCCCCCGGTCTTGGGAAGACAACACTGGCACATATTATCGCTGAGGAGATGGGGTCACATATCGAGACGACAAGCGGGCCGGTTCTTGACAGACCCGGTGATCTTGCAGCCCTCCTGACCCCATTAAAAGACCGTGATATACTATTTATTGATGAGATTCATCGCCTTTCCCCGGTCATAGAAGAGATACTCTATCCAGCTATGGAGGATTATACCATCGATCTCCTCATCGGTGAAGGGCCCTCAGCACGAACAATCCGGCTCCCTCTTGAACGGTTCACCCTCATCGGTGCTACGACCCGACTTGGTCTGCTCGGTTCTCCGTTCAGGGATCGGTTCGGTATTATTCTCCGGCTTGATCTGTATGAGCCTACAGAACTCATGACCATTATTACCCGGTCTGCACACATCCTTGGAATCCCCATCACACCGGAAGGTGCTGAGGAGATAGCACACCGTTCCAGGGGTACCCCGCGGATTGCAAACCGACTTCTCAAGCGGGCATATGATTATGCAATTGTCAGGGGCACCGGATCTATTATAAGGAGATTGCAGATACGGCACTCTCCGCCCTCGGAGTTGATAAAAAAGGACTTGATATTCTGGACAGGAGAATCTTAAGAGTCATTGCACATGACTTTAATGGCGGGCCGGTCGGACTAAAGACAATCTCAATATCAGTTGGTGAAGAACCGCGAACCATTGAGGATGTGTATGAGCCGTTTCTGATCCGAATAGGATTTTTAAAGCGGACATCTCAGGGCAGAATGATCACACGGTCGGCACAGGAACATCTGGTGACCGGCAACACCCGGGATCTCAGCTCGTTCATCTGACGCATTCCTGCAAGCTTGTATGAGATCATGATCAATAGATCTGCATGATCCCGTTGAAAGGTTTAGTTTTTTTCATCCTGCTTTTCATCTCACTTATCTTCACCCAGACAGTATATGCACAGGAGACCCCGTCAGAAGAGAATATATCACCACTACAGGCTGTCCTGACTCCTGACCTTTCACTCTCTGATCTGGTACTCCCGCCGATTGTTCACGGGAATGAAAAGATAGCCGGTTCGGTGATTGTGACCAATCGGGGTCCTGTACCAGCCACACATATTGTAATGGATGTTCTGCTCATGCAGGAGAATCCGGATGGCCGGATCTCAATCTGGATTGGCAGCAAAAGTACTGATGGAATGGCACCTGGGACCAGGGGGAAAATCCCTTTTTCATTTGACATCCCATCCGGGATTCAGGATGGTGAGTATAATCTGCTCATCACAATTCAAGGGTATGAACGAGAACTGTTTCCGTCAGATAATTTCATTATCGCATCTCATCCGGTAACAATTCAAAAAAATATCCCTTGGAAAGGAGGGAATCCAAATCTTCAGATAGTCGTTGATAAAGTCAGTAAAAATAGTACATCACCAGGCACTCCCCTGACAATAACCTACACCATCCTCAACACGAATAATGAGTCAGCAGGGGCATATAAAACACTCTTTCTTCTTCTTCCTGACAGAACAAATGAATATGCTGGATATCATCTGCGAGAGAAACAGTCCTTTTCCGTATCAGGAAAGATGTATGAGCACATGATCTCTGAAGACCTGGTACCTGATACCATCCCTGTCGGCACGTATTTCCTGGCTGCAATTGTTGATTATACCGGAATGATTCAGGAGACGAATGAGGCCGATAATTTATTCATATACCCTGAACCTATTCAGATAACCTATCCGGAAAATCTTTTTTCAGATTCATATGGTGATCAGATAACCGGCTATCTTTATCTCAAGACAAACAAGTACCGGGAACACCTTGGTCTTGTACCTCTGGTCTTTGATAACGGACTCAGTACCCTTGCACTGGATCATACAAAAGACATGATCCGCCGGAAATATTTTTCCCATTATACTCCTGAAGGAATTGATCCAACCGGCCGGGCGGAGATCAATGGATACGAGGTGACCAGGAGGCTGGATGATGGAACGATCCGGGCTGGGATTGCAGAAAATATCATCAGGATAGCAGCAGGCCATACGATTGGAAAGGCATATACCGGATTTGTTGATCCGACAACGCCTGAAGAGGTTGCCAATATTATGATGATAGAATGGATAAACAGCCCTGAACATAATAAAAATCTGATCAACCCCACCATAGAAAAGATTGGTATTGGAACACGATTTGATGGGGAGTATTTTTATGCTACCCAGGACTTCTTTTAATTTTTCCTTGTCCGGGTCTGATTCATTGCGTTAAATATTGTGACAATATCCGCATAATCTGCACGACCATTGTTATTGAAATCTATTCGGAGAGATATATTACTCTCACCAATCCAGCGGAAATTTTGGAAGAGGAGGACAAGGTCATTCATATCCAGATGACCATTTCCGTTCAGATCTTCAAACCGGCCATCATTATCGGTATCTTTCATCCTTTTTATTAGAGATTCATTAAACCCGACTGGTATCATGATATTTGCATTATATGCAAGGTTCAACTCCTTTGATGTATCAGGATCACTAATTCGGGTACTACTCGTTATTTGTGCGGATGAAACACCGGCTATTCCGGTCTGAGCAGATGCCTGTTTATAGGGGGATGCTTCCTCAGAAGATGATAACTCTCCGGCGAATACACACACCGGACGGTCAGAATTTTCATCTGATGCCTTCATCCTGGTGGCAACAGCCTGTTCAAAGGCCTGTATGGAACTATCGCCATCTGATGCGTATGATACAATCCGATCAGCTTCGATAGAGCCTGCTCCTGATACCTGCCGGGAAATGTTCGCCTTTCCTCCATTTGTCATGACATCCTGAGTGTACACAAAGCTTTCCGCATACGCCTCGCCAGAACTGGTATCACTCCGGTTACATTTCTGTTCCATGATCGTCTTATCATGTATAAAAGCAGTACCAGAAGTCAGCATAGTCATGTCCATCCGATCTTCCCCATGATACAGCCGGCTTAACGTATCAATTAATCCTGAAATCAATGTCCGGTCATAAAGCGTAACCGATCCAGTACTTGAGGCACTTGTTCCATGAAATGCTGTTAGAACGGTTCCGGTCAGTCCCGGGCTGGAACTAGTATTGGCCGGTGAACCAATATTCAGAGCATAATCGAGCGTTCCTCCAGTACTCCTGCTCGTCGTCGAAAGGAGCAGATTGTGGGCATTTACTATTGAAAAGGATGCAGATTGCTCCCCGGATGCAGCTTTTGAAATATCATATGGCTCTCCAAAACAGAAAGAGGTCGCGGAGGTATTGGTATAGACATCGGTTGACGTCAGTACATATTCATCTCCGATAAGATGACCACCGGATGTGCCAGATGAATACCCGATAACTTTTTGTGTTTCAAATCCCTGATGCGTTTGTGTTCCTTCGGTCATCCCTATCTGTTTTGTCAGGGAGAGCGAACCACCATTTGTCATGGTAAGGTCTTTATAAACTCCGGATACATTTGAGCCATTCCCGTCAGCATGGGAATACGTCCCGAAAAAACTATCTCTGACAGGTCCGGTTGTTTCGATAATGGTACCAATGGAGTAATCTGCGACAGTAATAAGATTACAGAACCCTGACGACAGTATTACATATACAAGTATCAGGATACGAAGACCATCCGGTACCAGATCCATATATCGTAGATGTAGTATTGATGTAAGAAGTATAAAATCCGTTGTATAATTAACAGATGATGGAGAAAAGATTTACGAAGAAATAAACCTTTCTTTGCAAGAAAAAATTAATAACCGATTAGTCAGGAATTTTCAAGATAGTAGAGTTTTACATAATGATCCGGATGGTAACGCTCTTTTGCTTCGCGAAGACCAGGAATCCCCATATCACTCTCACGATTAATATACTCATACCGATCCTTCAGATGTAATGCGGTCTGCATATTGATCTCTTTGTATATCCCTTCGCAATCAGGAAGTGCCTTCTCATAATGTACGACTGCCGTATGTGGATTTAATTCCTCAAATATTGCAATCCCGCCTATCTCTCCTCTGGGATTGACCGTAATGCCAGAGAAACCCAACTCAGAAAAGTTAGCGATTGCTTCCCTGATGGCTTCTTTTTCATGTTTCAGAATTGTATACTTATCACACTCCCGCTGCTGGCACCATTTTATGAGAAATTCTAAAACTTCATCCATATTTGATTCAGTTATCATCTCTACCGTTGACGGGCAGTTTCTACGAAATTTGTTTAGCTGTTTCCGGATAGAAAGAAATTCCTGCCCAGGAAGAGTTGAAAGGATGTCAGTTTTGTACACGTAGTCAAAGAAATTCCGATCCTGCTTTAATATCAGATCAGGATAGTGCTCCCGCATCCAGGTGAACTGCCATGGCTCAAGGACCAAAAGGGGGGCTTCTTCGTGTAAATCCTGTGCCAGTTTTATTGTCGCATGAAAGACATCCGGATTGATCGGGCCAATAGGAAAACGGTATGAACGATAATTTTCCGTATCGCCTTTGATAATCAGACAACCATCCTGTTCACAGATACTGTAATGACCATACGAGCGCCAGCAAAAGAGTGTTCCAAATGAATTCTCAGAGTGCTGAATCGGATAATCCTTATAAATCCTGTCAAAAATTCTTTTATCATCAATCTCTATCGGATGAAAATCATCATCATGTAATCTCATTTGCACGCCCTTTCCGGTACAAAAGAAATATCTTATTGTTATCAGCAATAAAGGCTGATTGTTCATAAAATGAAGACGTGTCAGGTTCTGCAACAAGCATGATACGGGACAGCCCGGCAGTACATGCAGTCTGAATCAAAAATTTCAATAGGTTTTGACCGATTCCCTGACCACGGTATCTTTTCAGGACGCACATATCCTGAATTATCGCCGTGCAGACGGTATCTGAAATAATCCTGCCGGTAGCGACGGTCTCGCCTGTTATCTCATGTACCCCGACACAAAACCGAAAACTAGCACGGATGAACGCGGGCATCTCATCAGGATCGTACTCATCAAGCCACCATCCAGCTTCTCTGTAGAGGGTAATTAGAGAGTCTGTATCCCAGGTATCTACAATGGTAAAGCGTATCAATTCCATGATGATTCAATCCTCCATTGACACATACAGATTCCATACGGGCATATAGAATCCCGGATATAAATACAGAGATGGAATATATATTATTGAGAGACTACACATAATCTGTAATACCTATGGAAATGCGCAGAGTTCAAATGACTGGTGGGTCATCCTATGTTATCACTCTTCCAAAAGACTGGGTTGAGTCTACCCATATCAAAAAGAACGATCCTCTGGGTGTAATCGTCCAACCTGACGGGACACTGTTAATCACCAGGAACACGACCGGAGATCAGGTTTCGCGCATAAAAAACCTTGAAGTTGAGACCTCGATTGATCCCGATCTCTTTTTACGATTGCTGATTGGGATATATATCGCCGGATATACTGCCATACAGATTACCACAAAGGATCGGATGACCGGCATCATCAGGATGAAACTTCGTGAATTTTCAAACATGGTCATTGGGCCGGAGTTTATTGAGGAGACCGATACCAGCGTTCTCATTAAGGATCTCTTAAATCCCCTCGAGATGCCTATACAAAATTCCCTGAAACGGATGTTTGTCATTGTAAAAAGTATGCATACCGACGCAATTGATGCATTTATTGCACAAGACCCGGGTATGATAACGGATGTAATAGACCGTGATAATGATGTTGACCGGTTATTCTGGCTTATTGCACGACAGACAAATATGATATTACATAATGTTCATCTCTCGCGAAAAATGAATATGAACATCTCTGAGATGCTTCCTCATTTTCAGGTAGCACGTATCATTGAACGTGTGGGGGATCATAGTGTCAGAATCGCCCTAAATGCAAAAAAGATCCTAAAAGCAGATATCCCTCATGAGATTCAGTCGCATATCAGGAAAGTCTCTGAGGGTGCATTAAATACCTTTGAAAAAAGTGTTGAGTCTTTTTTCACGCATGATCTCAAAAAGGCAAATAAAACCATTGAATATATGCATAATCTTGAGGATTCGTTTTCAAAGATAAATACCGAACTCCTCTCTCTCCCGGTCAATGTGGCAGTTCCAATCAGAAACATTACTGATAGTATACGACGATCTGGTGAATATTCTGCAGATATTGCTGAAAATGTGATTAATTATGAGATGATGTTTGAAAAGAAAACAATATAATTTATTTTATCTGATCCATATCACGAAGCAGTGTCTTGACATCGAGCCAGATAACCAGCTCAGTGCTCTCTTTATCTTTATCCTTTACTTTTTTCTTGATGATACCAAGAATATGCGATGAGTCGTCCCCGGATGTTGCGGTTTCATCAACCTGACTTGCATAATAGGTCGAGACGGTGAGAACATCATCCACCATAATGCCAATCTTTGAATGGGTGATCCGATCATCAAGGACGATGATCCGAGTCTCCTCTTCTGAAGTCGTATGCGTCGAGGTGATTCCAAGTTGTTGTTTGAGATCAATGATTGTGGTGATCTCACCTCGGAGATCGATGATTCCTTTTATATATGATGGGCTGTTTGGAAGCTTGGTAATTCGGGTATACTCAACAACTTCTTTCACATCAAAAAGATCTATGGCAAAATGCTCCTGCCCGAGAAGGAACTCCACGACCTGAAATGACTCCTCCGCACTCTCTTCATTCGCCTTTCCAGACGCCTTCTGTGTGAATATCCCATTTGAATCCTGAGAGAAGGATTGCGTGACACCCGCACTATTGCCAGCCATGAAATACTGATAGAACCTGTAAGTCAAAAAAAATATTGGAACTGAGTGGTCTAGGGACAACCACAGAACACGCAGGGGCCAATATAGAATGGTCCGCTGTTTATATTATTAGATTTATCAAGTTCAGGCATCTCATCCCCGCAATAGGGCATATATGTACAGGGATCAATGACAGAGAACCAGTAATATGCACCATTAGTAAGATCTGCCGGTATGGTAACGGTAGTCGTTTGTGTCTTTTGTTCTCCCACACAGATGCTGTTAATTTCCCAAACACCCAGATATCTGGCAGTTGCAGGATCAAATGAGGCATACGGGGACAGATAGTAGGCAATCCTCACATCCTGAGCACATGCATTTCCGATGTTGGCGATCGTATCAGAAATTTCTACCTTCTCCCCCGGATTCCCACATGGGAACCTGGTCGTTACATGAGTAAGATCCGGGATCTTCGCTGTCGGATTATACTCAACACGAACCGGCCGGTTTCCTGTCCAGATATTATTTGCAGTATTTTTTTCAGGAGGATTTGATGTTACCGTGATTTTTTTGGTAAGATAGTAAATACCCGGCCGAATCCCTCCGGGAATTCCAACCGTTACCTGAGAAGTCCGGGTCTCTCCGCCTTTCAGATTATGGATGGTCCAGTAATCAAGATGTCTGGTATCTGATCCGGCATCATCAGAAGAGAGGAGATACTCAACCCTGACAATTCCGGCGGTTGCCCCCCCGATATTGGTAACCGAATCAGTCAGTTTGACGGATTCACCTATATACATGATATCGGGGTACTCAGTTTTTACTGTCATGACATCAGGATCGAGTGATGAGGAAACCGGTTGAACGACGGTTGTTGTGGGAATAGGAACAGAAGATGAAGAGACTGAAATGGGGGTATCTGATATCCAGTAAAGCGAGGAATCATCCAAAAGGAGCTCAACCGGCAAAAATGCCGTTATTAAATAATTAGTACCGGATCTGATCTCTCCTGGTAGCGGCAGGGTTGTTTCTATTGTCCGTTCAGTTTTCGGTTGAATGGTGAGATCCTCTGTCGATCCGATAAAAACGGGGTTATCAGAGATAAGACCTAAGCCAGAGAGATAATATGAGAGTTTCGTCTCAACAGGGAACTCATCATGAGAGTTTTTAATTATTGACCGAATCTTCAGGGCTTGTGTATCCTGCTCCATGACCTGATCATCGGTGTAACCGGTGAGATAATATGGCTCGTAGTTCATAATTTCGATCATACCTTCGGCTCCACTGAGGTATATACCGGTCTGATATGATGCAACCGGATCGGTATAGATGAACCGGCGTATCTGATAATTCCCAGGTTGAAGATCAGGAGGAACGGGAAAAGTGACATTTACTTTTTTCTGCCCACCTCTGACAAGATTTGGTACACTGACAGTTCCGAGCGTTCGCGTGTCCTGAACCCCGGTCGGATCTTCCAGAATATAATTAATAAAAAAGGGGCCTGATGGAGAAGTCCCGTCATTTCTGATGATATCTACCAGCCGCAGATAGGTTCCTGCCTGAACCGAATGAGGAATATTCATTGAAAGCCCGGTTATACGGGGAAGGATATTATCAGCAGTCACACTTCCTGATGAAAGGATGAACTGACCTTGAAAAACACTGCCAGGAGAAACGGTGATACAAAAACAAAACAGGCAGATTGAGAATAATATAAGACCAAAAGAGAAAGACCCATAATTCATAGTACTGGATATCTCCTCTCCGGAAAAAATCTTTTGGGATAATTTATGGATCCCCGCTATACCGGGTGAGTATCCCTAATACAGTAATGAGGGCAAGGAATGCGGACAATGGAGACATGGGTGTTTCTTCTTTTGGCGCACTCTTCATAAGCAGTTCCTTGTCTATCCGGTATTTGACGACATCGGGATCAATGGCAATTGCCATATCATATGCACGGCCGGCTTCTTCATATCTGCCGAGAAGACCATATGCAGTTCCAATATTATCATAGGCCATCGAAGAGTTTGGAACAAGAAATATCGTCTCATTCCATGCCATGATCGCCTTTTCATACTCTTTCATCCCGGCATATGCAAGACCGATATTATACCATGCATTTGCAGATAGAGATGAATCTGCCTGTTTGGCTTTCATCCAGAATTCTATTGCCTTATCCAGTGATCCCTGTGCATAATGTTCATTCCCAATCTCAAACAAGTCTTCTCCGGAATATACTGGCGCCCCAGATGCAGCCAGTACCAGCATGGGGATAAAAATTATGATTGGATATTGTTTCAGCATCCTGATACTCGTACCTATCTGTATTCTGCTATTGTTAAGATTCTTCTCCCTATGGGAGAGGAAGAAAAAAATGATTATGAAGATCCTGCAGCACCAGTCACGATCTTCAGGGAAGAGACAATCTCCTGAACCATCTCAACAGGAATGCCGGTAACCATTTCTCCATCTTCAATTCCGGAAAATTTCCGCGACCCGTCACAGCCAAGAGAGTAATTCGGGGTGCCGGAGAGGTATACCTGCGCACAGGCATCTGAACATACTGACTGAATTCCGGAGAAATTGGAGGTGATTCGCCCGCCCAGCCGGTAGAGATTACTTTGTGCAAGCTTGAGCATGGCCTTTGGTTTTGCGATAATGAGCACAAGTGTCGGATCAAAAGGCGTCTTTTCGAGCGGGGCATAGAGTGTTGCATAGGTTGTCAGTGATTCTACGTGAGGAACACGGTCGATGGTTCGTTTACATGCCGGCCATGACTCAAATTTTCCAAGTTTGTAATAAAATTCACCAGATTTCAGACTTGGAGTCAGTTCACGAAGACCAAGAGCCCAGGAACCCCCCATACAGGCATGATTTTCGACGGTTGCATAGAAGATCTTTCCTTCTTTCCTGGCCATTCCAATCATCTGGCAATGCCGGACATTTTCTGATATATGGGCCATTCCTTCAGGAATTTCGTCAGCCGTTTTACAGATTTTGAATGCTACCGGGGAACCGTCAAGATGTAGCGTCTCTTTCAGAATTTTCGATGCTTCTGCATAATCAAATCTGGTTCGTATCGTGTCCTGCATGATACTCAGTCCTCTCGTCCATATCATACAGAAGAAAAGTTAAACCTTTCTTTCCATCTACAAATGACGCAGCTTCCGGTTAATCTTTTCAAAAAAATTCTGACCTGCATCTACAAATAAAGCAGGAAATGCGCTTTTTGAGAGTTCAATTGTACAACTGGTCTTCAGGTGAATCTCAATCTGCCCGTCAATGACCAGTTTTGCAGGCTTAGGTGCTTCAAGGGTTACCGATACCGTTCGTGATGAATCAATCAAATGTGGCCGGTTGGAGAGCATGAAAGGTGCAAGTGGCACCATAAGAAAACCTTCAACCCGCGGGTCGATAATCGGACCTCCGGCACTCATGGCATAGGCAGTCGATCCGGTTGGAGTGCTCATAATCAGACCGTCAGCCCTGAACCGTTCAGCCACTTTTCCATTAATAGAGATGAGAAACTTTAGCATTTTCGCCGGCCGGTCGGTCACAATCAATGCTTCATTGAGTGCAGTTCCGATAACCATCCCATCCATCCTCAGTTCGATCCGCATCCGCGTTTCAACGTTCAAAGGTTCAGTAAGATGAGAGAGCAGGGAAGAGATATCATCCGGTTCAATGTCTGCCAGAAAACCCACTTCACCATAATTTATTCCTATCAGTGGGACCTGAACCGGCATCTGCTGCGTGGTTAGGAGAATAGTTCCGTCTCCTCCAATCACGATGATGAGGTGCGGTGGATGAGCCGGATCAAATAATAACGATTTTTTTTCAAAAAGATTGTCGGTATACCGTATGGCATGGTGCCCGTGCAGGAGTAACATCTGCTCAAGCTCACGGGAAAAAGCATCAATCCTTGGATCACCATACCTATTTACAATGAGGATGTTCATAGAAGTGGACAACTCAGTTTACCGCAGATATTCAATCACTTTTCTGTGAAGGTGGGCGTTCGTTCCAACCAGGCAGTTTCCAATACTGACCTCATCAGGAAGAGTCAGAGGATTTCCGTCACGGTCGCTGACGATGCCGCCCGCTTCTTCCAGGATTAAAATACCAGCAGCGGCATCAGTTGCGCGAAGAGTCCGTCTCAGATCAACAAATCCATCGATCTTACCTGCGCCTACATAGGAGAGTTCCAGGGCTGAAGCACCAAACTGTCTGAATCGTCTTATCTTTCGTATCAGATGTATCACCCGATCATACTGGAAATGTTTTCCATATACACTCATCGCACTGGCCTGAAGTTCTGATATGTCTGATACATGGATGGGATGACCGTTGAGATATGATCCTTTCCCTTTTTTTGCGGTGAAAATATCACCATTTGAAAGATTGCCGACAAACCCTTCAATTAACTGACCCTCCCTTACATATGCAAGAGAAAGGGCAAAAAACGGGATATTCATCAGGGCATTATATGTTCCGTCAATCGGATCCAGAAAAATAGTTCCTGATTCTCCACCAATCTCAACTTTTCCGGCCTCTTCGCTGATGAGAAGATGACACAGGTTTTCTTTTCTGATATGTTCCAATGCGATATCTTCCGCAATTTTATCAATATACTTCGTAGGTGTGCCATCTGCACCATTCCCGGTTATAATACCCGCTTTATCAGTTCCTATCAGGGGAGTAATGGCTTGTTGTATTGAAGTGAATATGACGTGACTTGTTTCAAAAAAATCCATATGTGTTACCCTGGGTTCAATGAGAACGGTGTATTTATGTAAGGGAGACACGTAAATATAACCAGCTTTTCCCAAGGTGTTTTATGAAAGAGCAGACTGAAGTTGGTAAGCTGAAAGAAGGTAAATATCTGTTAGTTGATGATGAACCGTGTAAGATCCTGTCCATATCTGTATCCAAACCTGGGAAACATGGTGCTGCCAAGGCTCGACTTGATGTCGTTGGTATTTTTGATGGTGTCAAACG
This sequence comes from Methanospirillum sp., assembly GCF_035406105.1. Taxonomy (GTDB): domain Archaea; phylum Halobacteriota; class Methanomicrobia; order Methanomicrobiales; family Methanospirillaceae; genus Methanospirillum. The sequence goes on along the minus strand of NZ_DAONKG010000006.1, from coordinate 3,379 downwards.
GTCTATAGTACAGCCGGTATCAGCAAAGGTATACGCACCTATTGTCGAGAGGAGAAATGCACAGGTAATTTCTATTGCAGGTAATGTTGTGCAGATGATGGACCTAGAAAGTTTTGAAAATTTCGAGGTCACTGTTCCTGATGATGTTATTGATAAAATAGAAGCTGGAAAAGAGACGATGTATATCTATTCCATGGAAAAAAGAAAGATTGATTTCTTATAACTTTTTTTAATATCGTGGTAAAACCGGTTCTGGTAATTTCCACTTGTCTCCAAAATAAACTAGATAAAGATCAAGTGGCATCCATTTTTCATGATTATTTATGGTATAATAAATATCTCCTCTTAAATTTCCTATAGCAGTATTTGTGCTATAAACAGAATATTTTGTAATTTGTGGAACTACAGTTTTCGTAGTTAAAATTTTCTGTATTATTTGATCCCGGCTAGTTTTACTGGTATCTATTGTTTCTAAAATATTATTGATATAATCTGGTGAATTTACATCTGCATTATACCGCTGAATATAAAGAGATAATGTATCAGTTAACTGATTATTAGATGCTGATTGATTATTTTTTTCTGGCGTCTGGATTCCTTTACTTACTTTAACTTTAACATCATAGCTCTTTAAATAACTTGGAAATATATTTAATGAAAAATTTCCTCTTTCATAAAATTTTTCTGTCCATGGCCTTGGATCGACAATCTTTTTCACACGTTCTTCGAGAATTTTATCATCAATTTCCTGACCATTTAATTTGGAATTCTCCTTCATTTTCTCTTTAATAACTGCCTTATTCCAGAGATAAGGATCCAAGCCTCCATCGGGAGTAATCGTTCTTATTATTTTTGAATTATTATTTTCATGTTGAATAACATCTATACGGATAGACGGTGTTAATAATGACACTGATTCTACGAATTCTCCGGTGCCAGTATAATCTTCTTCGGACCATTCGCCACCTTTTATTATAACTTTTTCTTTTGTTTCTCCATCCTCTACAACTACTTTTCTTTCTTTATTAAATTGAAATAAAGGATAATCTCCTTTTTTTTCTGTTCCTTGAGCTTCCTGAAGTCCTGATTGATAATCAACAGTATATTCAATCTCCCAATAACCTGAAGTTTTTGGTATTTCAAAAATATTTGTAGATATTGGATACTTACCTGAAAATTCTGTAAATAATATCATTTCAGGCTTTTGAAGGAATGAATATGGTTGAAATTCTGAAACAGGACCAGATCGCGGAATAATTATTCCACCCTGATCTGTATATGAGTATCCAACCTGTACTGGATTACCATCCCATTGAGTAGGGATTGGTGCAACAGAAGTATTATTTTTTAATTCAGTTTTATTTTTAATACTTTCATTTACTATAATTTCTTGAATAGAATTATTCGTAACAGACGCGTTCGAAGAACCATTAATGGAAGAATTATTTATTAGAAGAATATCTGTTTCATTGTCCTTAGAAAAAATATTTGATATCTCATCAGGGACTAACTTAGCCTCCTTTCCGGTTACCAGAGGTTTAATGTACATTGCCATAATCAGGACAACGAGTATTGCCACGACAATGACAATGATATCCCGTTTCTCCATATTGCACTTAGGTATCGCGGATGTACTTTAAAGGTATCTGGATAGTAATCCGGTACTCTTTCAACTGATTTGCAACAATATTCAGATAATACTCTTTTCCACCTTCAAAGAAACGGTATTCACGCGGGTCCGGGATTTTTCCTTCCTTCCAGATGACTGTTCTAATAGTCTTCTCTCCTTCTTCAGATTTTTCTATTACATCCATTGAAAATGCTGCCTGTGCATCTGCCGGAGTCACGTTATAATGAAGTTCCCAGTAGGGTGTTGGTATTCTGAAAGGTGCCGTTGTTCCGGTGTATTTACCCACAATCTCTGCGTAATTTGTCATTTGTATAGCTGGCATGGGATTGTCAGGATTTGGTTGCCAGGTCATCGGGGTCATCTCCGGAGTAACCGGTATGGCTGGTGATACCGTCGAAACCGGCTTTGGGGAAGATGGTGTTGGTTCCTGCGCCTGCGCAGGAGTTGTCATACTGGTTACCGGCTGGGTTGTATATCCCTGTTCAGGAGTTGCATATGGTTCGATCATCGGCTCAGCAGGCGCAGGAGATTCAGGTAAAAAAATTACCGGCTGCCCGGTAATTATTGGCTTTACCACCACCGCCATAATTAATACTACAATAATTGCTGCTAAAATGACTATTACATCCCTTTTTTCCATCTGGCAGCCCTCTTCTGATAGAACATAGGTGACTGAAATATTTATAGCGTGAAGTCATGATTTTAGTTTCCGGTCATAATTCTTACATCACACTGTGAATTATCATATTATTTATCCCACCGTGAATCGAATAATATGGAATCACGCTATGAGGAAATAGAGATGTCAGATACAAAAAACCCGAGTCCGGAATCCTGTGATAATAACTGTGCATCCTGCCCTTCAGGCGCCACGTGTCAGTCAGCGGCCGGTAAATTGCCCCCAAAAGCAAATATTGATGTAAGACATGTCATACTCGTCCTGTCAGGAAAGGGTGGAGTTGGAAAATCCACTGTTGCTGTGAATCTGGCGTATGCCTTATCTAATCACGGAAACCAGGTAGGGCTTTTAGATCTTGACATTCATGGACCAAATATTCCAAAGATGCTGGGGATTGAAGATCACAAACTCCTTGCCGATCAGAATAAGATCGTCCCGGTACGGGTGACCGGATCATTACAGGTTGTGTCGATGGCCTTCCTGCTGCCTGAAAAACATGCGCCGGTTATCTGGCGGGGTGCTATGAAAGCAGGTGCAATTAAACAGTTCCTTGAGGATACCGCCTGGGGAAGGCTGGACTATCTGGTTGTTGATCTTCCGCCGGGAACCGGTGATGAGGCGCTGACGATTGCACAATTGGCACCCAATGTCCGTGGAGCAATTATTGTGACCACGCCACAGGAGGTGTCTACACTTGATTCAACAAAGGCCATTACGTTTGTTGAACAGCTTGGTCTGCATGTGATTGGAGTTATCGAAAATATGAGCGGGTTTGTGTGTCCCCACTGTGGTGAGTCTGTTGACCTGTTTGGAAAGGGGGGAGGAGAACGGATTGCTCAGGATCATAATGTACCTTTCCTGGGCAGCCTCCCACTTGATCCTGAGGTCAGAAAAGCAGGGGATGAGGGACGCCCCTTTATTATCAGACAGAAAGACTCTGCGACATGGAAAGCGGTCGACACCGTCATGGAACACCTGGTCAGTATTGTTGAAAAGCAGATATGAATTATCTACATATTCTGTGTGGAAGAGAAGAAAATCTTCCCATATATTCTGAAATTGTTACATGT